>NZ_CAUQJB010000017.1:0-91801 GCF_963518325.1 uncultured Vagococcus sp.
CCTCTAAAGACTAAAGCCTTAAGAATAACGGCACTCCTTTAACTATGATGGTCCGTTGTCCCTTATCTCTAAAGACTAAAGTCTTAAGAATAATGGCACTCCTTTAACTATGATGGTCCGTTGTCCCTTATCTCTAAAGACTAAAGTCTTAAGAATAATGGCACTCCTTTAACTATGATGGTCCGACCTTCAATGCTTTGTACCTCTCTTGTACTTAGCAATTGATGTGAACGGAGCTGTGCCTAGTGTCCCTTACCTCTAAAGACTAAAGCCTTAAGAATAACGGCACTCCTTTAACTATGATGGTCCGACCTTCAATGCTTTGTACCTCTCTTGTACTTAGCGATTGATGTGAACGGAGCTGTGCCTAATGTCCCTTATTTCTTAAAAAATTGCTTATTGGGTTATGCTGTATGTTATCTTTACCTTATCATCTCACTTGCCGTTTTTCAAAGATGAAGCAACTGGATTGTCCCTCAACGTTTTCCTACCATCACGCAATTTTTGTGGAAACGACGGACAAGTCTTAATTCTAAAACGGCCTTGTTAAGAGTCGGTTAAACTGGCAATCGCCAAGGGAGTATGCCTATCTCTTATATTTAGGCAAAAAAACGTTTGCCCATTCGATGTAATATGTATTTTTCTAACTCGACCACCACTAAGATATAACTGGATAATCCTAAGACAATCGCCCAGTGTATGATACCTAAAGACACCAGCCCTAATACAGCAGCTAAAACAGGTACTACCGCTACCATAATCGTCAATGCAAGAGAAAAGAGGGCTGTCCACAAAATCATGTTATTCTCTCTTAAACCAGCTTTAATTAGTGGCTTATTGCTGCGAGCGACAAAAATGTGAATGGTTGAAGAAATAGATAGCACCAAAAATGTCATGGTTTGGCCGACGCCAATACCAGGCGCCACCGTCCCAAGATCGACAAAATTCCCTAGATAAAAGGCTACAAGTGATGTCACGGTAAACGTGGCAGCAGCTGTTACAATACGTCGGTAGCCACCTCTTGAAAAGAGGCTTTCATCAACACCAACTGGTGGCTCAAGCATGATGCCTGCTTCCGCCTTCTCTCGACTTAAACCAAATCCTGGAATCCCGTCAGCTAAGACATTTATAAAGAGTAGTTGAAGACCGTTTAACGGCATCCCCCATCCAACAATAGCAGCCAAAAGCATAATAATTATTTCAGCCACATTGGCAGATAGCAGATAATAGATTGTCTTTTTGATATTGCTATAAACACGGCGCCCTTCAGAAATCGCTTTGACAATGGTTTCGAAGTTATCATCGGCTAAAATAATATCCGAAGCACTTTTTGCTACCTCAGTCCCCGCAATCCCCATGGCAGTCCCAACGTCGGCTGCTTTTAAAGAGGGGGCATCGTTAACTCCATCTCCTGTCATGGCAACTACTTTACCTTTTTGTTGCCACGCCTTAACAATTCTAATTTTATTTTCTGGAGATACTCGAGCGTAAACAGAGATTTGTTCGATTTTTTCTTCCAGCTCTTCATCCTCTATTTTTTCTAACTCAATACCCGTTATGACCAAATCGCCACTTCGGTAAATGTCAAGTTCTTTAGCAATTGCTTTAGCCGTTAGTAGATGATCACCTGTAATCATAATTGGTTTAATGCCTGCTTTTCTTGCCTCTGCAACGGCTAACTCGCTTTCCGGTCGAGGAGGATCAATAATGCCAATCATCCCATAAAAAGTTTGTTCCTCTTCCAATTCGTTTTCTTTCCCATCGGCTGGTAACTGATCAATTAATTTATAAGACAATGCCAAAACTCTTAAGGCATCTTTTGCAAAGTCATCATGTATCTTTGGTGCTTCAGCTTCGTCAAAGCATTGCTTATTCGTTAGATTTGTCGTTAACCGATCAAAAGCTCCTTTGGTTAATACCAGGTAGCCCTGATCCAACTGATGGACAGTGGTCATTTTTTTCCTTGAAGAATCGAATGGTAACTCAAATACTCGTTTATATTTTGATTCCAACTCACTTTTTGTTCCTTCAAGTTCTCCTAATAAATGAATAATGGCTGATTCAGTTGGATCACCATGAACGACCCACTCATTTTCCGTATTTAGTTCTGCCGTTGCGTTAGATGCTAAGGCAAAATAGTCGATTAGTTTTCGATCACCCACGCTCCAGTTTGTTTGTTCATCCGCAAATTTAACCGTTTCATTCAAGACCCACAAACGCTTAACAACCATTTTATTTTGGGTCAATGTACCAGTCTTATCAGAAGCGATGACCGAAGCACTTCCCAGTGTTTCTACTGCTGGAATATTACGAATAATCGCCTTTTTCCGCGCCATATTTTCCACACCGTATATTAAACTAAGGGTCACAATTACTGGCAAGGTTTCTGGCACAGCAGCAACCCCCAAAATGACAGCAGTCATTAAATTTTCAACTACAGGGACTGACGAAGTAAGCGAATTTATAATAAAAATTAACCCACCTGCTAGAAAAGCGAAAACCGCCAAACGTTTCGCTAATCGATCAATCCTTTTTTGCAAGGGGGTTTTATCTTTCTTTTGACTGACCAACAACTTGGCAATTTGCCCCATCTGACTTTCAATCCCAACAGCAACAACGACACCATGCCCATTGCCGTTTAAAACATTCGTGCCAGAAAACGCCATATTTAGTTGATCGCCAATTGGCACATCTGTTTCAAACAACTGATCAGGGTCCTTTTCAATCGGAATACTTTCGCCGCTTAAAGAGGACTCATCAATTTGAAGTGAATTTGCTGATAACAATCGAACGTCGCCGCCTATTTGATCACCTACACTTAAATATATTATGTCACCGACAACTAATTCTTCCGATTGAATCGTTGTCTTTTTCCCCTGTCGTAGGACAACCGAATGAGGTGCTGATAATTGCTTTAACGCAGATAAAGCATTATCCGCCTTTCCTTCTTGGAAAATTGACACTGAAATATTGATAATAACAATTGATAAAATAACAATAGACTTAACATATCCCTCATCTGGCGTTTGCAAAGCTAAAATAAACGAAAAAGCTGATGTCGCTATTAAAATAACATTCATCACTTCAAATAAATGATGAAAAATCTTTTGAAACAACGTTTCTTTTTTGGTTTCTTCAAACTCATTTTTACCGTAATTTTCTCGGTTCCGATCAATCTGTTCCTCTGTCAATCCTTTATTTTTATCAACGTTAACCGTCTTCAGTATACGTTCTATTCTATCTTGTTTAATGTTCATCCTATTCCTCCATACCTGTTATAAACGCCAACATCTGACTTACTTGAGAATAGCAAGAGACCGAATAAATAAAAAGTCATCTTTTTCAGACTGGTATGAAATTTCACTATTAACCGTTTGACTCAGCACAAAAAAACCGCAACCCGTTATTAGTCTCAACAACTGGCTGCAGCTTATTTTCTATTAATTACGAAGGCCATTTGTCACATCAGGAATATCCGTTAAAATCACCTGATTTTGTTCCTTGCCCTCTGTTTCAAAGATAACAATTTCATTGAGGCCCAACTTAAGCTTAGGGCCTGGAATGTAAAGTTTGGTTTGCGGCCCTGCCTGCCAATAGCGGCCTAGATTAAAGCCATTGACAAACACGACGCCTTTCCCCCATTGGGACATATCGATAAAAGTATCACCAACTTCATCTAATTGACATTCGAATTTATTAAAGGTAGGTGTATTTCCAATGACTTTTAACTCATAATCAAGTTCAGTTAATCTGCCGAAATCCAGAGAATAACTTCGCCAGCCTGTTTGAAAAGCACCATTGATAATTACTCCACCAACAATCCCCTTACGCTGACTGTTCATCGTCACAGAATAATTGACGCGCCCCATATTTTCAACCAATATCTGTAATTGATTGGAATCACTCGTCAAATCAAATGCCACAGATTCAGCCATATCTGTATCGTACTTGGTTAAGATTGGTTCATCATTAACGTAAACAGAAGCCCTGTCAGCTGTCTCAATTAAGCGAAAATCTTCAATTTTTCGTTTTCCACCAATATCACTTACATAATAAACATAACCAAATGGTTGATCCATAGCTTCCATATTTAAAGGATATGTGCCAGTATATTCGCTGGCAATATGAATTAAATTAGACGTTAACCCCGTTTGAGCAGTCAAACTAAGGCGCCTAGGAGATAAACGACTAATAGGCGGAATCTCTTCGATTTCAAACTGTCGATAGCCTTGAATCACTTTTTGGAAGGCAACGTATTTATCTGTGGGCTCTCCATACTCATTCAACGGCGCGTCATAGTCATAAGAGGTAGTATCAGGCAATAATTTACCGTAATAATTGGCTCCATTACTAAAACCAAAATTAGTACCACCATGAAACATGTAAATATTAACATGACCTTCGCTTAAAATAGCCTCCAACTCGTTGGCACATGCCACCACATCTGTCGTGTGATGGGCAGGGTCTTGCCAGGCGTCAAACCAGCCTATCCAAAACTCCATTACCATTAAGGGAGCAGGTTTCCCATGAAACTCTCGCAGCTTTTTAAAATGAGCGCTAACCTCTGAACCACAGTTAATTGTCGGCAAGGCCATGTCAGGAAGACTTCCATTAGCCAACATGTCATGCCACGGACCATCTGAAGTGACTAACGGAACGTTTACGCCATTAATCTTCAGCAGCTCTACCATTGACCTTAGATAGTCTTTGTCATTTGAATAACCACCAAACTCATTTTCCACTTGAATCATAATAATCGGCCCACCAGCCGTGATTTGTAAATCTTTTACTTCCATAAAAAAACGTTCGTAGTAATTTTTCACTTTTGCTAAATAAGGTTGGTAATTACTTCTGACACGCATCTCAGGGTCATTTAATAACCAGGATGGTTGGCCACCAAATTCCCACTCTGCACAAATATAAGGAGAGGGTCGCAAAATCACCTTAAGGCCTAAGTCATGGGCTAATTGAATGTACTGTCTAATGTTTAGCCCTTCACTAAAATCAAACTCTCCTTCTCGAGGTTCATGAAAATTCCATGGAACATAGGTTTCAACCGTATTACACCCCATGTTTCGCAACATTTTCAAGCGATGCTCCCAATATTCCGGCACTACTCTAAAATAATGAATGGCTCCTGAAATCACTTTAAATGGTTGGTTATCTAAATAAAAATCATCTTTAATTTCAAATATCTGTGACATGTCATCCTCCATCTCTGATTGTTAACTATCTTTCTCAATCATCTATTTGTTAAATTTAATAATTCTCAAATCTTGAGAATCAACTTCATCGATTGAGCTTACCTGCTGGTCGGAAAGTAAGTCAATTCCTTCTTTTAAGACAGCTATTTTAACCTGCTGAGTCCCATAATTAAGGATAAAACCATAGATGGCTGTCTCAGATTCTCGATATGTAATAGACACATCAGCCTCTTCCACCTTAATTAACTGGAGAGGAGGCTGATAGTTCATCTCCTTTAGAAAATGCTTAAAAAATTTGGTATAATCAGCCTGAGTCAATTGAGTCGACAGATAATAAGCATGCCCTAATCCGAAATCATTTTTAGTAAACGCTGGCATTCCCTCTAACCCCTCACTCTCATAATTCCCTAAGGATACAGCACCGAGAAGATGTAGCTCTTCTTCCCAAATAATGGTCTGATAAGACTGCCCTTCAACCGTGATGGCCCCCTGTTCATTTGGGTAGAGTGGTGAAAATTCATCCACCTCAAGACCCAAAACCTCTTTAAAGGCACCAGGATAACCATCCAAATAAACACTATCGTTTTGATCCACGATACCACTGAAAAAGTTAGCTAATAGTGTGCCTCCCTTTTTAACATAGCTGGCCAAGTTCTGACTGTCTTCAGCTGAGATCATATAAAGATTCTGAGCAATCACCAACCGGTATGCAGACAAGTCCTCACTCGGGTGAACAAAATCAACACTGATATGAGACTCTCTCAGCGCCTGGTAAACTCGCATCATTTGACGAATATAAGTGACTTCTGCCGATGGTTTAGCATCCAACTCCAACGCCCACCAGTTTTCCCAATCAAAAACAATAGCCACATCTGCAACAAACCGAGTTCCAACCAACTCCTTTAACTGAGCTAGTTCATTTCCTAGCTGGGCAACTTCTTGATAAATCCTTGAAGTTGATTTTCCGGAATGTGGTACCATGGCACTATGGTATTTTTCCGCACCGCCTTTAGATTGACGCCATTGGAAAAACATTAGCCCGTCAGCACCATGAGCAATGCTTTCATAGTTCCATAGACGCATTTGACCTGGTGCTTTACGTTTATTAATCTTACGCCAATTTACAGCACCAGTTGCTTGCTCCATAATTAAGAAGGGCTGTTTTTTTAAACTTCTTGTTAGATCGTTCGCTAAAAACTGACCATAAGGGACTTTTTCGCGAGGATTGGGATAAGTATTCCAGCTGACGACATCCATTTCTTTCGCCCACTTAAAGCCATCGACATGCTCGTGAAGCCCCATAAGATTAGTCATAATTGGCATCTGAGAATAAGCCGAGATAGCCTGTTTTTCAATTTGGAATAGCTCCAAATTCATATCCGAAATAAACCGTTTATAGTCTAACTGTTGACTGGGGTTTTTAAAGGTTGGCATTCTTTCCGGCAAAAAAATTTCCTGCCAATTACTGTAAGCTTGACTCCAGAAAGTCGTCGACCAGGCGTGATTCAAGTTGTCAATCGTCTGGTAGTGCTGTTTTAGCCAGCTTTGAAAACTCATTCGACAATGATCACAGTAGCACTCATGAACATGACAGGTATACTCATTGTTTATGTGCCACATGACCAGCCCTGGATGCTTTGCATAACGCTGAGCTACCTTTTCTGTCAACTCTTGGATAGCTCTGCGGTAAACAGGTGATGTTGGACAGTAGTGCTGCCGTGAGCCATGGACAAGACGCTGACCTGCGCTATCAATTGGCATCATCTCAGGGGATTGATTCACTAGCCAAGCTGGTGGCGATGCCGTACCATTGGCCAAGTCAATAGCAATGCTATGTTGATGCAAGAGGTCCATTAACCAATCCAAATGAGTGAAATCGTAAACACCAGCTGCTGGTTGAATATTTTTCCAGCCAAAAATATTAATGCTGACATAGTTTACGCCAGCTTTCTTCATCAATTCCATGTCTTCCATAATGGTTTCACGGTCCCATTGTTCTGGATTATAGTCTCCGCCATAGTAGATTACCTCTTGCCTCATCTCTTCCCCTCGCTTCTTTCAAAATAATAACATTCACTTCTAAAATCACCTTTTTTTATAACTGATGTATAAAAACCGCTACACATTAATTCAGAACCACTAAAAGAACCCAATTCCTGATTTGTATAGACAGCAGATTCAGACAAGCCTGCTAGCTTTAATATACGAAAGGGCGCAGATGCCCGTTCCAAGACATTATAATAAAAAACGAGACACTGAGACTGGTCCGGACTAACAAACATCCACGCACAATCATTGCCTTCAAAAGGGCTTAATAAGCGGTAAAACTGTCCGTATTGAATCAATTGACGGTGTTGTTTGTAAAAGGTAATCTGCTGACTTATTTCTTGTTTTTCCTCTTTTGAAATAGCCGTTAAATCCAGCTCATATCCAAAAGTACCGGACATAGCCACATGGCCTCGCATTTCTAATGAGGTGATGCGCTGAGTCTGGTGATTTGGCACATCTGAAATATGGGCCCCCATTGTAACCGTTGGATAAAGCAGACTTGTTGCATATTGAATTTTCAATCTAGCTACAGCATCGGTGTTATCGCTGGTCCAGGTTTGTGGCATGTAATATAGCATCCCGAGATCAAAACGGCCACCACCTCCTGAGCAACTTTCGAATAAGACTTTTGGAAATTCTGTCGTTAGTTTTTCTAAAAAATCATATAGCCCCAATACATAACGATGATGAGTTTCACCTTGATTAGCAGATAGCCGCCCAACGGAGTATACCTCTGACAAATGACGGTTCATGTCCCATTTCACATAGCTAATTTCATTTTGAGACAAGATCACCTGCATTTTTTGATAAATATGTTCCCGGACATCTTTTCGTGAAAAATCTAATACAAATTGATCTCTACTTCGGGATTTTTCTCTTCCTGGCACTTGGAGCACCCATTCCGGATGATTCCTGAACAAATGACTGTCTTCAGAAACCATCTCCGGTTCAAACCATAAACCAAATGCCACCTTTCTTTCTGCTCCGTGAGCAATCATTTTAGTTAAGCCATTAGGCAACTTCTGCTCGTTGATTTCCCAGTCCCCTAAAGACGTGCGGTCATCCTCTCGTTTACCAAACCAACCATCATCTAAAACAAATAGCTCAATCCCTAAATCACCCGCCTCATCGATTAACTGATTGATGGCTCCTTCATCAAAATCAAAGTAGGTAGCCTCCCAGTTATTAACTAAAATCGGCCGTTCTTTCTTTTTATATTTTCCACGCAACAGACAGTCCTTAGTCATTTGATGGAAAACAGCTGACATCCCGTTAAGACCTTGGTCGGAATACACCATGATGACTTCTGGTGTTTGAAAACTAGCATTAGGTTGAAGTTCCCAGCTAAATTGTTGTTCATTCATGCCAATATTAAGTCGCAACTGATCATATTGCTCTTTTTCAAAAGTAAACTGAAAACTGCCACTATAAACCAGTGAAAACCCAAAGACTTCTCCTTGAAACTCGTTGGTTTCTTTTCTCAACAGAGCCCCAAAAGGGTTTTGCTGATGGCTACTTGATCCCCGTTCCGATCTTAACATCTTGATACCTGATTCTAAGGGTTCGCGTTTTAATTGGCGCTCATTTGCCCAGGCACCTGGCAAGGAGACTAGCTCATAATCGGCATCAACAAAGTCCAATTGCAAACTGTCGATTTTTTCAATTGTCAGGCATTCTTGGCTATTGTTAAGAATCTTTGTTGATCGAACAATAGCCCCTTCTGGAAAGATCGAATAAAGCAGACACAATGTTAACCCATTTATCAGTCTATCTTTTAATTTGATTATCAGCGTCTTAGCTTGATCAGAATAAAAATGAGGTAATCCCTCTAGTGGTGGCTTTCCGTCCAATAGCTCGTATGAGTCGAAACGAAAATCAACCACATTTGAACCATTTGCTTGCTTCACTTTAACACCGGTAGTTCTAAAATCGCCACTGCCGTATGAACTAAACTCCTGCGGTAGCGTATCCCGAGAGTACAAACGATTTTCAGCTGCATAAAAATTAGGCGAAAAAGAGCGATCAACTCGCGGATAATTCCTCCCCCCTTCATAGCTCACAAGAGGAGATCCCACGTATTGGTGGGACACAAGTCCCTGCTCCTCCACTTTAATGACATAACTCATTGTGTCATTTTTAAGATGAAAAATGTTACTTTGTTGATTGACTAAGATTTCAACCATGGTAGGTCCTCCTTTTTTCAATTATTTAACCGAACCAATCATGCCTTGAACAAATTGTTTTTGCATCATAAAGAACAAGATGGCCGTTGGCAAGGTTGACAAGACAATCCCACACATCATCATGCCATAATCAGGTGTGTACGATGCTCCCATCGCTGACAAAATCAGTGGCAGCGTCCTTTTTTCTGGAGACTGCAATGCAACTAATGGCCAAAGATAACTGTTCCATGATCCCATAAAAGTAATAATCGCCGCTGCTGCATAGGTGTTTTTATTGATTGGTACAAAGATTCTAAAAAAGATTGTCAACTCATTTAAACCATCAATTCGAGCGGCTTCTACTAATTCTTTCGGAAAAGATTTGATATTTTGCCTAAAGAAAAAAATTAAAAAGGCTGTGGCTACCGCGGGGATAATTACTGAGAAATAGGAATTTAAGCCGAGCCCTTTAAATCCCGCCCCATTCATTTTGCCAAACATCCGATACAAAGGAATCATCAACGCTGAAAAAGGAACCATCATCGACAATAAAATCACATTAAATATTCGATCTGAGACTTTCGTCTTATATATTTCAAAGCCATAACCAGCTAATGATGAAATCACTAAGGCCAGAACAGTTGTTATAATAGCGATGACCAATGAATTCAAAAAGGCTCCTTTGAAATTCAAGGTATTTTCAAAAAGATGCGTCATATTGGGTATGAGTTCCGACCCTATTTGTAATTTCCCTGTGCTCACGTCGATTGACTTATTGGTCATACCTAAAATCATAAAAACAAAGGGAAAAATTGAAATAAATGCCGCTATCGACAGGAAGATGTATTTAAAAATATTGCCTGCTCTTCTACTCATCTTTATCTCCTCCTAATTTCATTTGAATCATTGCTAAAATAACAATTGCAATCACAATCACAAAGGATACCGCTGCTGCATAACCAAAGTTAGGCGTAAATTTATAACTCAGGTTATAGATATATTGAGACAAGGTCATTGTGGCGTTAGCTGGCCCGCCTCCTGTAATATTATTCACCTCATCGAAAAGTTGTAATGTCCCGATAGTAGAGGTAATGGTCGTAAATAAAATAATCGGTTTTAACATTGGCATTGTAATCCGGAAAAACTTTTGAATTTCATTTGTGCCATCAATCTCTGCTGCCTCATAAATTGAAGGATCAATATTTTGCAAACCCGAAAGGAAGAAAATCATGTTGTAGCCTGTCCATCTCCAAGTAATTGACATGATGATTAAAACCTTCGCCCAAACTGGGTGTGTTAACCATTGAATAGGCTCTCCAATCACATGGATATTCATAAGAATCGTATTAACTAACCCACTTTCTTGAAACAATGTTTTCATGATTAATGAATAAGAAACTAAAGCCGTGATACAAGGTAAAAAAATAGCAATTCTAAAAAACGATTTAAATTTTAAGTCCTTTTGATTTAAAAAAACAGAAATAATCATCGATAAAATAATCATAATAGGCACTTGCACTGCTAAGTATAGCAAGGTATTAAGAGCCGCTTTTTTAAAAGTCGAATCGGATAGCATCCGTTGATAATTAGCTAACCCATCGAACTTCATCGCCATCGGTGTCCCTGTTTGAAAAGACATAACCAAGGCCTGAACCATTGGAACAAATACTAAAATAACAATAAGAACGACAGCTAAAATCGTAAAACGATAACCGATTAATGATTCTTTGTTCTTTTTCATTCTGATACCTCCTAATTTGAATAAGCACATTCCGCCAATATCCTATTTGTTTCATTACATTTTTGTCTTATGAATTCATATTGTTTCTAAAAGACTGACAGGGAATTGGCAAACCGAAAATATGACTCTTTTCATGTCTTCGGTTTGTCTATTCACCGCTGAACAAGGACGAACATTTGAAAGTGAAAAGCTCAATTCACTCTGATGTCGAGTACGTATTGAGCTTTTCAACCTATTCTTTCATTTAATTTTGAATCGCAGCTTCAATTTGCTTCTGAGCATCTTCTAAGGTCTTATCAATATCGGCACCACCAATAATTTTTTGGACGTACTCTGTAAAGATGTTCTCAATGGCATATGTATGTAAACCGTAGTTAACTGCTGGAACTTCTGCTGACCAATTTGAAAAATTTTCAAAGATTTTTTCATTACTGAAAAATTCACTTTCCTCTTTGTAGTTCTCACCGTCTCTGGCAGCTTTCAAAGTACTTACCAAACCAATCTCAGCCGCTAAGGTATTCATTAAATCAACATCTGTGGCAAAGGTCGCTCCTAAAAATTCTTTAGCTAACTTAGTATTGCCAACATCCTTCAAGACATACCAGCTAGCTCCACCAATACTTGATGCATTAATTGATTCAGAAACATTCCCTAAACGGGGAATCTCGGCAATGGCCCATTTACCGCTTTGGTCCTCTGCCCCCATAATCGTACCGGCATACCAGGCACCTGTCGGAGAAGAAGCAACAGCTCCAGAATTCACTGCATTAACGCCAGAATCCCAATCAGAAATTTGGGTTACTGCATCTGTTTTCATCAGATCCACATAAACCTTCAAGGCTTCTTTTAAGACGTTATTATCTTTAATATTTAAGGTTTCACCATCTTCATTTAAATACCAAGAGCCCGCAGATTGCATCATGATTCTCAAAGTACCTAAGTCACTGGGATCTAAGGCAATCATATTTTTACCTGTTTTACTCTTGACATCTTTGGCAATTTTGATATAGTTTTCCCAAGTCAAATCTTTCATATCTGCTGCCTGATAGCCCGCTTCTTCTAAATAATCTGTCCGATAAAACAAACCTGCCACACCTGAATCAAAGGGAACACTGTAAATTTCATCACCAACTTTATTAACAGCAAATTTATATTCAGAAAAATCAGCTTCTTTTACAATGTCTGTTAAAGGCGTAAATGAATCAGGGAAGGAAGTCAAATACCCTTGAATGCGATAATCTTCGATCAATACAATTTCAGGCAACCCATCCAAGTTTCCAGAAGACAAGCTAGTGTTTAACTTCTGAACAATGTCGTCTTGGGCCATTGTTACGACTTCTACTTCTAAATCACTGACATCTTCTTTTTTCTCATATGCTTTAACAGCTTCGTTAACCGCTTTAATATTAAATGATTCATCCCAAGCCCAAACAGTTATTTTATTATCTTTTTCGGACTTGGCTGCGTCTTCTTTACTTGAACAACCGGCAATCAATAAAACGCTTACGATAAGCACCAACCATATTTTTACTTTTTTCATCATGATTCTCCTTGTCTCTTTTTATTTTTAACACCCTCAATATACCGAGAATAGAAAACGATTACAACACTTCTTGATGATTCTCTGTAATAATTACAAAAATCTGTGATTTTTCCAGTTTTCTAAAAATTAATATAAAAAAACCTGTGATATAATAGGGGCATATCCTGTTTTAAGTCACTCGTTCGAGCTGTTTGTTTGACAAATATAATGGGGATATCGATTATGGTAGGAGTAACTCTCTCTAATCAAAGGAGGAAAATAGATTGCGACCAAATAAATTAATCCGTGTTATTTTAGTAGACGATGAAGACTATTTGTTAAAAGGATTAAAAAATATTATCCCTTGGCAGCAATTGGGATTTAGTATTTCTGGCGTTTTTACGTCTGGGGAGGAAGCGCTTCTTTTTTTAACCCACCACGAAGTTGATGTGGTCATTACTGATATTATTATGCCCACTATGACAGGCATTGAGTTAACCAAGATTATCACAGAACGGTATCCAGCTATCACTACTTTAGTCCTAAGTAGTTCAAATGAATTTGAGCATGTGAAAGATGCCTTACTCAGTGGTGCCAAAGACTATATTTTAAAACCGACGGTTAATCACAGATCTATGAAAGCGTTTCTTGAAAAAAATGTGCCTTACAGTATCACCTTGCAGTCCAAGTTACCAGCAACGACTATTCTTAGAGTGGAAGATTTTTCGGCAGTCACCACTACTCAATTTACAGATGACTTTATTTATGGCATCTTATTATTAAACCAATCAGACTTACCACTTCACGGTATTATTCAATACATGGAACAAAACAACTTGGCTAACTGCCATTTATATTCTCAAGATAACCATCACTTACTATTAATCAACACTCCGAAAGAATTAGACACTGACCTGTTTAAAGATGAACTCAGTCAGCAGGCCGTCATCTTTCCGAAAACGACCACCATCAGCCCGATCCAACGAGCCATTGATCTTCTGATTTATTTAAAAACAGAGCTGTCCTTTTATGGCCAAACTATTCTATTATGGCAGTATTCATGGAACGATAACACTCTTGATAATCTCAACAAGCAAAACGGTCGTTTGCAAAAAATCATTAATCAGAAGCAATGGGATACATTTGATACCATATTTTACAATAATTTTGTCAAGTCACCCTTTTTTATCCCTCGGGAAGAGATTATTTCCATTTACTTAAATCTTGCACTATCCCTTTTTCAAGCCGCAACTGTCGATGGTATCACATTAGCTGAAACAAAAATTTCTGTCCTAAAATCCATCACTGGTAAAAAAAGTTTGCAGGAGTTAAATCAAGAGATACTGTCAATTTTCGCTACTATTCGGCAACCTAAAAAGTCTGCTAATGTGGATCAACAAATCTTAGAATACATTCAAGCGAATTATCAGCTAAAAATTAACTTAAACGATGTGGCAGAACACTTTCATTTTAACTACAACTATCTTTCGAATTATTTCACCTCTGTTATGGGAACTAATTTTTCAGATTATATCAATCGAATTCGCATTGAAAAAGCGAAAGAGTTATTACGTCAAGAAGTTGAATCCATTAACGAAATCGCTGAAGAAGTTGGTTTTTCAGATGTTGGTTATTTCTCGAAAGTATTTAAAAAAGCCGTTGGATTAACGCCATCCAAGTATAGGAGGACGGTTGAGCGTGATTAAAAAAATCAAAGCACAGTTTTTTTCAAGGGAACTCTATTACGAGCTTCTAATGATTATTATTGTTAGTTTAACTTGTTTGGGAATTCTAACAGCCAATATAGCTGTAAAGCGTTCAGAATCTAGCTATATTAACTCTTATGTTGAGTCCAATCAGTTAATCCTTGAACGATCTTCAATTGAATTCGAGAATCTAAATAACACGATCAACAACATGCTTTCCAGCATAAAGAGCAGCAACGCCACTCAAAATTATTTCACACAATTCCGTACAACTCAGGAAAAATATCAAGATATTGTCGCTCTCAGGCACTTTTTAGATGAAACCAAAACGACCTTGTACGATGGCATTAATTATAATTTAATCCTAATCGGCCTGAATGACAATACTTATTATAATCAAAGCACACGAGTTTATTCTCAGGATGAACTAATCAATAAAGAATTTATCAAACAAGTTAATACCGATCCCGAGCATATTCAGGCCTTTTTCCTGTCAAGTGGTCTGACCGCACTCACTAGAGGTGAAGCTATTCACCTTTTCGTCAGTGCCGTACTAGACGATCGGCAGTCTATTTTAGGTTATGCCTTTATTGAAATTACCGAGGCTGATTTCAGTTCTCTTTACAATGACATTATCGCAACCAATGTCAATACAATCAAAATTGTGACCGCAGAAAATAAAATAATTTCGTCAAATAACCCATCCTTATTGGGAACCACCACTAATCAGGAACAGCAACTTCCACGGTTCATTGAACAGGAAACACCCATTCAAACCCTTAACCTTCGCTTAATCAGTACCATTGACAAGCAAGCATTAGGGAAGCAAATGAACGTTTGGCCACCTGTGCTAACCGTATTAATCCTAATTATTGCCATTATTTCAATTGTCCTCTCTGCTTATATTAGACATATCCTTAAACCGATTTATCAATTAATTGCCCTGACGCCGAAAATAATAGAAGGTGATTTTAATCAGCCAATGACTGTCAGTGGAACAAAAGAAATTAAAGAGTTAATTACCTCCTATAACCACATGCAGCAAGGGTTAAACATCTTCGTCCAACAATTAATAAAGGCCGAAAACGAAAAAAAAGAAGCAGAGATTGGGGCTCTTCAGTTACAAATAAAACCTCATTTTATTTACAACACCTTAACAAGTATTAAGTTTCTAATTCTTCAAAATCAAAATGAGTTAGCCGCTGAGACCATTGAAGCCTTCTCAAAACTACTTGAATACAGTATTTATAATGACAAAGAAATGATCACCCTAAAAGAAGAAATAACTTTAAGTCAGCAATTCGCCAAAATATTGCAAACACGTTATGGTGATCGCATCCAATTGCTCTCAATGGTTTTCCCAGAATTTAATGAGATTTTGATCCCCAAATTAGTCCTGCAACCCTTTATTGAGAATGCCTTTATTCATGGCTTCCCTCACAATATGTCAGGTACTATTGTGATTGACGCCTCACTGGTCAATGAGTATTTGGAAATCGAAATCATCGACACCGGTGTGGGCTTCGCAAATGCCGAGGATCACTCCGATAAAACCTTCTCAGGTATCGGCATCCACAATATTAATCAGCGCTTAAGCTTGATCTATCAAGACGATTACTGTCTATCAGTCAACACCATGGAATCTAACGGAACTCTGATAACCCTAAAAATCCCAATAAAAAAAGCCGAAGTTGACTAACTTCGGCTTTTTGACAATTATTATTTTGGCAGAATGGCTTCTTCCAGTTTTTTGATTCTCTGATGAACTGCAATAAATTCCAAAGCGATTTCTTTTGTCAACTCAGCATTCATTAACTGATCCTCAGCATGGGAGAGTAGGAGCGTCATCACTATTTGATCACCATTAGCTTCTTTTTGGATCAAATGACGATGAGCCTCATGAGCCAATAAAAAAAAGTTTTCCCCTTCTTTAATGAAAGCTATCGCTTGATCAAAATCGCCCTCTTTAGCTTTGTTAATTGCTTCAAAACACTTGCTTCTGGCACCGCCTGCATTGGTAATCAATTGAAAAGAGGTCAATTCCAGTTCTTTCATTACAAGACTCCTATCAATTTTTGTGCCATTTCCAAGGCCTTTTTGCCATCCATCATGCCATAAATCGCCATATCAATATCAGCGACTGGACAAGGGACAACCTTTTTGACTTCTTCTAGTTTATAAGCGATTTGTGGACCAATCAAAATACAGTCAGCCTCAGCTCCCACTTTTTTAGCAGCATCAACCGCATACGCATCAATTTCACAGTTAAATTGCTGAGCTGTCGCTTCTTTTTTCATGTTATTAACGAGGACGCTAGTAGACATCCCCCCAGCACATAACAAAATTATTTTTTTCATACGACTTACACTTCCTTTATCATTCATTTAGTTTTGCCCTTCTTCTGTCAGATAGACTTTATCTTGAACAGCTATAAAGGGTATATAAATTAAAATACAAGCTAATAATTGAAGCAGCTGAGAGATGATTCCTTGCCAGCCGTTAAATAAAAAACCTTGAATGATGATAGGAAAACCAGTTGGAATTTGGACACCATTATGATAGGGCAAAAAGCCAACAATAGTGAGTAAATAAGCGATTAGCACTGAAACAGCCGGAGTTAACAGCAATGGAATTAGCATGCTGACATTCATCACTTGAGGAATCCCGAATTTAATTGGTTCAGATATGCCAAACATCGATGGAATCAAGCCAACTTTCCCAACCGCTTTCATGCGTTCTGACTTGGATCTGAAGATACACAAGATCGCCACTGCAAAGGATCTGGCTCCACGATTATTCAAAATAAATCCCATTGTAAAAAGATAAGGCAAGGCCTCACCAGCACCATAAGCGGCTAAGTTGGCCACACCTGGCTCATAAAAAACTAGCATCAAAATCGGATAAACCGCCAAGACACCATGCATACCGAAAAACCACAATAACTCTATAAAAGAGACAATCAGCATGCATGCTACAATATTAGCCCCTAAAGCTGTCATTGGTGTTTGCACAATTTTATAGACCAATGCTGATAAACTTCCAAATGGTGTTTGACTTAAGACTACATAGACAATGGCCATTAAAGTCGAAACCAATACGCCTGGGACAATGGCTGCAAAGGATTTATTGACCACCGGCGGAACTGAGTCCGGCATTTTTATAACAAAATTCTTTTCAACAAATAAGGCGTATAAGCGAGCACCCACTAACCCACCAATCATGGCCACAAACATCCCTGTGGAGCCAAGGTTTTCAGTACTTAGACCTTTAAATTCCTCTGTAACTGTCAGCGGCGTCAGGATCAAAAAAGATAATAGACCAACAATTCCCCCGTTTACCGCATCTGAGTCCAATAATTCGCTCAGTTTATAGCCAATTAAAAAGGCTACATAGACTGACACAATATCAATGGTCATAGCATTAACTTGTGTCAATAAGCTGCGGATCCCCGTTGCTTCCATAAATGCAGCTGAAGGGCCAATATTAATGGCACCGATTAATGAGGCCACAGAACTGATCATCATAATCGGCATTAAACCCATCATAGCAGTCGATATTGCTTTCATATAAATATTTTCTTGAAACTTACCTGTTACTTTCAATAACGTTCCTTTAAGTTTATCCATGGTATTCCTCCCATTTTAACTACTCTAAATACAAATTCCTTAATGAGTCAATTTGATCATCCGTCACCTGTAGAATATCCTTAACATACCCTTCAATTCCACCAAAATCATGATCAATTATGTCCAAGGCAGTTTTCAAGAACAACTCATTAGCTTCTTTGAAATAGCGCATGGCTTGCACTATATCAGCATTTCCGGTCTCAGCCAGCATCGCGTTCAAACTAGACTCATTTTTATCTTTTTTGTAATAGTTGGTCAACAAATAGTCCGCCATTACCTCTTCTCTAGAAACTCCTAGCAACAGAAGAATCAGTGCAATACCATATCCCGTTCGATCTTTTCCGCCACGACAGTGCTGAACCAGAGGTGTATTTTCTGGATTCATTACTAATTCAAGCATTTCTTTAAAGACCTCTTGGCTACGCAGCCCCATTACAAATTCACGATTTTGAACAGTCATTAACTCTTTCGCTAATTTCGCCGTCATCTTTGATAAATCGTATACATCTGCTTCATTGTTTTCACTGGCCGCTAAAGCGGCAATATTCGCAATCGGATCTAGCTTAATAAGCCTTGCACCAGGAATCGGCAAATCCTCATTATCCAGTCGTTCCTTCTCATTTCGGTAATCGATAATGGTTTTTATTCCCATCTCACTTAGCTTTGTCACATCTGTCGGCGTTAATTTACTCAATTCATCTGAACGGTACAATTGACCATACTTAACCTTCCGACCGCCCAAACCCTGATAGCCCCCAATATCCCTAAAATTAAACGTTCCTTCTAAATTAACATAACGCTTATCCATTCTTTCACCTTTTCACTTATATATTTTCTAATTCCCTCGTTAATGACTCAAAGGTTCGCTGACGCAATATATTATTTACTCTTTCCGGCGATGTCATCACCCCTACAATTTTTTCCAGCAAAGGCTTGTACAATTCACTGTCATCTTTACTAATTGAAACCAAGATCACGATTTTCACTCGCCGTTGTTCCCATATGATCCCCTCTTTCAGTAAGGCAACCGCAATAAAGGTCTCATCCGTCACCACTCTTGAAGGATGGGGAAAGGCGATATTAGTGACTAAATCTGTCCCTAAAAACCGTTCTCGTTCCCAGACGAGCTCGCCAAACTCTTTAGGAACCTTTTTGACTTTCTCAATCGTTCTTATCATTTCATCGAGTATCCTTTGTCGATTTGGCAAATCAAGGCAGTCAACAAACAACTCTTTGGAAAAATACTGCAACACCTCATTCTTTTTCATCAATACCGACTCTATTTTTTTGATTGATAAATCATCTAAGAAAAATGAAAATTCAAAGACCGGCACTGACAACCTAACATCCTCTGGCAGCTTAATCGTCGTAAAAATGTAATCATAATCTTCATTGGGATTATCCGGTATGTCACTGACATCACAAACGCTGATGGAAGACAAATACTTAGTAAATAATTGCTCAAATTTGATTTTTAGCAGTTGGGCACTGGCCCGTCCACTTGCACAAATAATCAACACATCTTTTTTGTCAATTTGTTCTTGCTTTTTGTGCAAGGCAACATCAAAATGAATCGCAAAATAACTCAATTCATGATCTGAAAGAATCGTGTGATAATTCTCGTTAATCATCTGACCACAGATAATGGCTAAATCATAACCTGCTACGGATTCAACTTTCACTTCATCAAGAATTGGATTTTTAAGCTCAATCCCATACCTAATTCGTGATAATAAAGGAACTAGATGAAGAGCCAACATCATTCTTAAATCAAAATCCTGCAATAAATCAATCTTCTTGTTGTCATAAATTTTTTGTAAAATATCTGCCACTAATTGATTAATCTCAGGAGATATCCTTTTAGTGTCATTGGTTGTCAGAACTTTTTTTCCAACTAAATGCATGGCAATATAATCAATTTCCCCATGTAATACACTGATTAAATACACCTTTTCAATTTGCCTGATAATACAGGTGGCTAGTTGAACTTCCCTCCCATTAACCTCAGTAATTGCAACAGACGGACTCAGCTCGATTGACCGACCTGCAGAGCTCCGACGCAACATAATAACCAAATGATTAACTAAGTTTTTTTGAATGGCAATCGGCATGGTGTAATTTACTAATTTAAGTTGTTCTTGAACGATCATTAAAATATCGTGGTAAACCCGATCTCTTTCTTCAACCGAAATCGGGTCATGTGAATGATTGCCATTTTCTAATATGCCATCCTGCACATAATAACTGGCAATAAAGCGACGAAAATTTAATTCACTGCCTTCAATCCTCATTCCATAATGAGCTTTACTTGCGAGCCTTAGTCGATATTGGTTTAAAATCCGTCGCAGTTCCTTTAATAGTGTGGTTAATTTTGACCGAGAAATAAATAATTGTTCACAAAGATCTTCTGCCGTTAAATAATTCCTTTGAGAGATAAAGAGGATAATGCACTCACGCAAATCAGTATCTGCTGTCCCAGTCCCTTTTTCTACCCTTTCCATCAGTCTCGCAAATTTTAACTGATGGTCAATTTTAATTGAACTCCAACTCCTGGCAACATGTCAATTCGAGCCCCATACCTCCTAACGTTTTCATTAACCACTTTAATCCGATTACGGACTGTGCGAGAACTGCGGTTAATCCATGTCCCAATCTGCTCACTTGCCAATGGTTCCTTTTGCTTATACAGCAATGCTAAAATTTCAAAATCCAACTCATCCAACACCAATCTTCCACCCTCATTCTTCGATATGGAAAGTATTATAACAAACAAGTCTCGATCACTTAACTACACTTCAAATTGTAAACGAATTCATTCTTTTTTCCAGTTATCTATTTTCCACATCTTTTAAACTTCTGGCGATTGCTTTCCACATCTCCACCAGAGTTTCCTAGCTCACAGACAATCAATGAAGATACCAGACTTTATTTCTATATTCGAAAAAAACACCTCTGAACTAGGAGGTGTTTCACTTTATTTGCAATTTAGGATTAGTCAAACAAAGGCAGTTCGAAAATTCCCCCTTGACGTTCAATTAAACGATTATCGCTAAAGCCAGTGTAAGGGCCAATCTTCTTGCCGAATCGTTCGTACAATGAAAAGACCTTTCGGTGTGACGATTTAATATACCCTTTCTTCCTACCTTAAAGTTTGAGCATTTTTTATCATGCTCAGCCAGTCACCATTGCATTACCATTATAACAATAAAAGGATTGATTTTTAACCGTTTTATCTATTTTTTTAGCAATATCAGTTCAATTCTCCGCCATGGAAATATAATTCAAACACTTTTTCTTGTTCATAATAGATGATTTCCTTCCCTTGAAACCACTCAAAATCCCCTTCAGTTTGACAGTAGTAATGGTAACTCCCTTTACTGTACTGGTTGGGTCCTCTAAAAGGTGAGTTTCTGGGGACGCGCATCAATGCTTCTTTGAGAAAGGACGAAGAAAAACGATCACTCAGTACCTTTCCTGAATAAGCTAGTGCCCAAAGGGGGCGTTGCTGATGATAAACCAGTTCCTCTCCTACAAAGACCTCATTCCCCACATAGCTATCATGATAATGATAGTCGCCTTCTTGAAAACGATAATCCTTGGATCCATGACGAAGAACTAACGTCTCTTGAGGACCATTTGCCCCATAGGTATGCCGCTTTGCCAGATGGACAAAGGACTGGCATTCCCTCATATCCAGCTGAACCCTTAAGCTACCATCAGAGCACTCCTCCTTCACCAGAGAATCAATGCTGACTTTAAACAGTTCACTCAACTTTATTACATTTAAGATATCTGGTAAAACAGAGCCACTTTCCCATTTAGTCACCGCTTGTCGAGTAACTCCAAGTTTCTCAGCCAGTTCTTCCTGAGATACGCCAAATCCTTTTCTTAATTCTCTGATTTTATCATTAAACATAGTGACCTCCTTAAGTGTCACTTAAGTTTAGTATAATTCGCCACCATAGACAAGCAACCCTCCTCGTCATTATTGCACTTTACAGTTTACACCCAATAGTCGTTGCATTTCGACGGTTTGGGCAAATAAAAAAGAGCGGGTTTCCCCACTCCTATTGCTCTGATGCCAATAATGGTGCCAATGTCTGGCGAAGTTGCTGATTATCTTCTTCATGACCGACTGTGATTCGCAACCAGCCTGGTCGCAAGCCTGCTCTCACAATAAAACCTGTTGCCATCAATTTCTGGGCTAAAAGGTGACTGTCCTTTTGGGTATCAAAGAAGATAAAGTTAGCTTGGGACGTATAATAAGTTAACCCATGCGCCGCCATAAAGGTCTCCCATTTGGCCATTTCAAGCCGATTGACAGCCACTGTTTGAGCGATAAACGATTGATCCTCCAATGCCACAATCGCCCCTCGTTGGGCTAGACTGCTGGTGTTGAAAGGCGGCCTGACAATTTCAAAAGCACGGCCCAATTGTTCGGGAATCACAGCGTATCCAATCCTTAAACCAGCCAACCCGTAGGCTTTTGAGAAAGTCCGCATCACTAATAAATTAGCATAGGTTCCCAATAAAGGGAGACTAGTGCTTTCGGCTTCACATGTGACGTACTCTTGGTAGGCCTCATCGCTGATGACGAGAACATCACTGGGTACCTTCGCAATAAAGCTGGCAATTTCTCTTTGAGGAATATACGTGCCTGTAGGATTATTGGGATTACATAGCCAAATGATTTTCGTTTGATCCGTAATCGCCGCTAACATCCCCGCCAAGTCCATCAAGCCCTGAGAATCAACGGGAACCTTTACAACCTCTGCTCCTTCAATTACTCCGTGGAGTTCGTATTGTGAAAAGGTTGGATCTGCCACAATAATCTCGTCACCGGGATTCAAGAGAGAGCGGGAGATAATTTGAATCACATCGTCCAAGCCAGCCCCTATTAATAACTGATTTTCCTTAACGCCAAGAAATTCGACTAATTTGGTTTTTAATGCCTTAGCACCACCATCGGGATAATATTCCAAATCACCTAAAGCCTCTTTCAATGCGGCCTGAACCTTTTTTGATGAACCAAAAGGATTTTCGTTTGAAGCCAATTTGACTACCTTAGCTAAATCAAAGGCTTGCTGAACCTCTGCCAGTGGCTTCCCTGGGACATAGGGACTTAAGCTAGCCAGTGTCGTCTTTTCTCTCATGCTTGTTGCTCCTCCTTATAACTCCTTAATCTCCGCTCGATCTTGGGTTTTACTAATTTTCCCCTGACGTTTTTTCAATTCTGTTTCCAAATCCCCTAAACTAATTCCTTCTTCCACTAGTAAAACCGTTAAGTGATAAATTAAATCTGCACTTTCAGCAATTAATTCTTGCTTATCATGATTTTTAGCGGCAATAACAACTTCCGTCGCTTCTTCGCCAACTTTTTTAAGAATTTTATCTAATCCCTTTGAAAATAAATACGTCGTATAAGAGCCTGCTTTAGGCTTACTTTTCCGTGCCACAATTTCTTCATATAACTCATTTAAACTATTCATGTCCATCAACCTCTCTGATTTTCTGAATAAAACAACTTCGAGAGCCTGTATGACAAGCTACCCCCACTTGATCAACAGCGATTAATAGGGTATCTCGATCACAATCCAGCTGAATACTTTTAACCCGTTGAATATGCCCACTGGTTGCTCCTTTATGCCACAATTCCTGACGCGAACGGGAATAAAAGCAAGTTTCATTCGTCACCAAAGTCTGTTGATAACTTTCTTCATTCATATAGGCTAACATCAGCACGTCTTTCGTCTGATAATCGGTAATAATAGCTGGGACAAGTCCTTTAGAAAAATCTGGTGTTACCATCGAACCGCCACCCCTTCTTTGTTTAGTTCTTGTTTAATATCATTAATTGCCAGCTCTCCATAATGAAAAACAGAGGCCGCCAATGCGGCTGAGGCTTCTGTTTGCTGAAAGACGTCGATCATATGTTGGACATTGCCGCAGCCACCTGAGGCGATCACAGGGACTCTGACAGCCTCTGCTACTGCCTTGGTTAAAGGAAGGTCATAACCATCCTTCGTCCCGTCACCGTCCATACTGGTTAACAAGATTTCGCCTGCCCCAAGGGACACCGCTTTTTTGGCCCAGGCAATGACTTCCAAACCTGTATCAACGCGCCCCCCTTGACTAAAAACATGCCAAGATTGACTGGAATCATCGTATTTCGCATCAATTGCTACTACGATACACTGATTGCCAAATTTTTCTGCCCCCTCTTGAATCAATTCAGGGCGTTTAAGGGCTGCTGAATTCAAGGAAATCTTATCCGCTCCTGCTCGCAAGAGGTCGTGCATATCATCCACTGATTGAATGCCTCCCCCCACCGTCAAAGGGATAAATACTTCTGCAGCAGTTTCCCGAACCACTTCCACCATGGTTTTTCGCTCTTCCACTGTGGCCGTGATATCCAGAAAAACCAATTCATCTGCCCCGGCCTCCGAATAGGCTTTGGCGATTTCAACTGGATTGCCAATATCTTGTAAATCAACAAAATTAATGCCCTTCACCACTCGGCCTGCCGTAACATCCAAACAAGGAATAATTCGTTTGGTTAACATTATTCCCCCACCTCCACCACGTCAGCCATTGATAAATTCCCATTGTATAAAGCCTTGCCTGTAATCACACCATAAACGGCTAATGCTCTAACTGCTTCAAGATCCTCTCGGGAACTAATGCCGCCAGAAGCAATTAAATTTAAATGTGGGACTTGTTCAGCAAGCGCCTTGAGCTGTTCTAAATTTGGCCCTAATAAGGTGCCATCCTTGGCGATATCTGTAAAAATCACCGTTTCAACACCTAGTTTTGCCATTTCCGATGCCACAGTCAGATAATCTTGATCCGAGACTTCTAACCAACCACGAGTGGCAACCAGACCATCTTTCGCATCGATTCCCACAGCGATTTTCGCTCCATAACGGTGAACAGCTTCTGCCACGAAAGCCGGATCTTCCACGGCTTTTGACCCAATAATCACACGGGAAACCCCAGCCTCAAGATAGGTGCCGATCTGTTCCATTGACCGAATACCTCCACCTACCTGAATAGGTATAGGGCTATTGGCTAGGATTCCTTTTATCACCTGTAAATTCGTCAAATCACCACTTAGGGCACCATCTAAATCAACTATATGGAGCGCTGTTGCGCCTGCATCAACAAAGGCCTTAGCCTGCTTAAGAGGATCAGGATTCACCACTGTCTCTTGAGCAAAATCACCTTGATAAAGACGGACGCATTGTCCATTTTTTAAATCTATTGCCGGATACACAATCATGCTTCCACCACTTTCTTAAAGCCATTTAACAATGCCAAACCCACTTCACCACTTTTTTCAGGGTGAAATTGAGTGCCATAAACATTGCCATTCTTAACCACTCCTGGTACTTTAACACCGTAATCACTGAAACTTAAGACATACTCCGCAGAACATGCCACGTAATAGGAATGAACGTAATAAACAAAATCACCAGCCCTTCCATTTACTAATGAATCAGCCGTCGGCTCCAAAGAATTCCACCCCATGTGGGGAATTCGCAGCCTTGAGTCACGTGGAAAAGGAACTACCTTACCAGGAATTAACCCAAGACCAGCCGTCTCACCATATTCCATGCTGTAATCAAAAAGCAGTTGCATGCCTAGACAGATACCTAAAAGCGGCGTTCCTTTGGCCACTGCCTCTAAAATAGGGACAATCAAACCACGCTCCTTTAAGGCAGCCATCGCTTTGGGATATGCCCCAACACCTGGTAGTACTAAGCCATCGGCCTTCAAAATATCCTCTGGCTTTTCAGAAATCAAGGTCGCCATGCCAATTTTTTCAAAAGCCTTACTTAAACTTCGAGTATTCCCTGTATCGTAGTCAACGATAACAATCATCTACAGCACTCCCTTAGTTGAGTTGACCCCTTTAATATTCGGGTTGATCTCAATCGCCTGCCGTAAAGCTCGACCAAAGGCTTTAAACAACGCCTCAATTTTGTGATGGGTATTTTTCCCATACATAACTTTCATATGCAGATTCATCTCCCCGTTAAATGCCACCGCTTGGAAAAATTCCTCAACTAATTCGGTGTCAAAGTCACCTAGTTTGGGATTGTCAAACTCCCCATCAAACACCAGATAGGAACGACCACTTAAATCCAAGGCAACAAAGCCTAAACTTTCATCCATGGGGACATACTCATTGCCATAGCGATTAATGCCAGCCTTATCCCCTAAGGCTTCCTTCAAACATTTGCCAATAACGATTCCCACATCCTCAGCTGTGTGATGACCGTCAACCTCCAAGTCACCATCAGCCTGACATTGAAAGCTAATCCGACTGTGGCGGGCAAACAAGGTCAACATATGGTCCAAAAACCCAATCCCTGTCGCAATTTCGCAAACAGGATCCGCCTCATCCAAGCCTATATAAATCTTAATTGATGTTTCCGCTGTTTGTCTTTCCAATGATGCCTCTCTCATGCGTTTTCCTCCTCAAATCTAACTTGAATGGCCCGGGCATGAGCCTCAAGGCCTTCTTCACGGGCAAGGATCATGACATCGTCTTTTTCCTCTGCCAGTGCTTCTTTTGTATAGGAAATAAAAGCCGTCCGCTTCACAAAATCTTCCACTCCTAATGGTGAAAAGAAACGAGCTGTCCCACTAGTTGGTAAGACATGATTGGGCCCCGCCAGATAATCCCCTAAAGGTTCAGACGCATAAGCTCCCAGAAAGACGGAGCCGGCATGCTTCACCCGACTTAAATGGGACATCGGATCTGACAACTGAATTTCCAGATGCTCTGGCGCAATCTCATTCATCAACTCAAACTGACTTTCCAGATCTTCCACAACAAAAATTGCCCCGTGGTTATCAAGGGATTCTCTAGCAATGACTTCTCGCGGTAAGCTGGTTAATTGACTGGCCAACTCCTTCTGGACCTCTTCAGCAATTGCCTGACTAGTCGTGATTAAGATGGCTCGGGCTAACACGTCGTGCTCAGCTTGAGACAACAGATCAGCCGCAATAAACCCGGGATTCGCCTCTTTATCGGCCAAGACTACCACTTCTGAGGGACCCGCAATCATATCGATGGCTACAGTTCCAAATAAAATCTTTTTAGCCGTCGCCACATAGACATTCCCCGGCCCAACAATCTTGTCAACTTTTGGAATTGTCTCCGTACCATAAGCCAAAGCAGCAATGGCTTGTGCTCCACCAATCTGATAAATTTCCTCAATGCCACAGAGTTTAGCCGCCGCCAACAATCCCGAAGGCAAGCCCTCAGGTGAGGCCGGAGTGACCATGACAATCCGCTTGACACCTGCGATCTTAGCCGGTAAGGCATTCATTAAAACAGAAGAGGGATAACGAGCCGTTCCACCTGGCACATACAAACCCACCGTTTCAATCGGCAAAATTAATTGCCCACGAATGACCCCTGCTTTTTCAGCATCAACAAAGCCATTACGCTTTTGCTTTAAATGAAAAGACTCAATATTGGCTTTCGCCGCTTTAAGGGCCTGAATAACCTCAGGTGCAGTTTCCTGATAGCCTTTCTCAATCTCAGCCCCGTCTAATTTCAATTTATCCAAAATCACTTGATCGAATTGCTTCGTATAAGCAACTAGTGCCTGATCGCCCTTTTCCTTAACCTCTGCAACAATCGCTTTCACTCGATTCTCAATCGTCTTATCTTCCTGACTATTCTTCTGCCGCGATAGATAAGCCTTTAACTCCGTCATTGTTCCGCTAATAATCTTCATTGAGATCCTCCTTTCTTCTGTTGAATATGACCTTCCAACTGATCGACTAACTGACAGACCGCTTGCTTGTTTCGTTTTAACGAAACCCGATTAACAATTAAACGAGTCGAAATAGGCATCATCTCTTCAAAGATAATCAAGCCATTTTCCCGCAAAGTATCACCAGTCTCCACAATATCCACAATTGCATCGGCCAGTCCTAACAAAGGCGCAATTTCAACCGATCCTTCGATCTTGATGATTTCAATGTCTTCACCCTTCTCCTGAAAATAACGAGCCGCAGTATTAGGGTACTTCGTGGCAATGATCTTTCGTCGATAATCTTGAGTTTCATATGATAGGATCGACGCCACACAAAACTGACATTTCCCTATTTCTAAATCCAACATCTCATAATGCTCATTTTCATCTTCATATAAAACATCACTGCCAACTATCCCGATATCAGCAACTCCTTGTTGGACATAAGTCAACACATCCACTGCTTTAACTAAAATAAATTCATAATCATCATAAGGACTTTCAAATACTAACTTTCGTTTCTTATTACGGAGAAACTCACAATTAATGCCGACTTCTTCCAACAGGTCGATGGTTTGCTGCTCAATCCGGCCTTTAGTTAAGGCTATCTTCAATTTACTCAAAATCCCCGCCTCCTTCCAACAATTCGCTGATCCCCGTTTGAGACACCCAAACAACCCTTGGAATTTGCCACTGTTGCGCATGTTTTAAAGTGGCCGATACATCATGATGCAAACTCAAGCTGCTAAGTGGCTCTCGCTCAAGTAACTCTTCTGCCACTTTAAGACAATCGTCCTCAAAATGAATCAAGGTTTGAATGCCTTGAGGCTTCCGTAACTCACCTTTGCGTTCCTTTATGTAAATAATCCGGTCTAAATAAAAAACCAAGCCCACTGCCGGCACCGGATCAGCTGAAAATTCAGTCAATAACTTATCGTAACGACCACCACTTAAGAAACAATCAGGGGACTGGTCCGTGTAGCCCTTAAACGTTACACCGGTGTAATATTTAAACTCTTGAACCAACCCGATATCAACAGTCAATGGCTGCTCTGGATAAAGCTGCTTCACTCTGTTAATCAACACCTCAATCTCAGTAATAGCTGCCAATATCCTTGAATTTGACGTTAAACAGGCCACCTCTTTTAAGATATCTGCCGTACCAAAAAGTCGCGGTAATTTGGATACTAATGGATATAACTCATATTCTTGATAATCAATTAAAAAAGTCTGCATGCCTGGGGAGTTTTTACTTTGCAGTAACCATTTAAACTGTTCTTCATCTTTACCTGTCAATGCTAATTCTGCCATAATCGTTTGAAAAATAGCTGCATGACCGAGCTCAATCTGAAAATCAGTTAAGCCACTTTTTTGTGACAAAGCAATGGCATTTATTAGACATTCCATTTCAGCTTTTAAAGAATCATAACCGATTAATTCCATACCAGCCTGAAGTTGCTCGTTATACTCACCTGAATGTCCTTTATTAACGCGAAACACTTTGCCACTATAAGAAAGCTGGACAGGTGGTATGACCCCTGTTGTGCTAATAACCCTGCCGACAGGCAACGTCATGTCTGGACGTAAGACAACGATTCGCCCCTGGTCATCAAAAAAGCGATAGCGAGATGTGGCTTTTTGAGCCATGCCATCAAACACTTCTTCAAACTCAATCAAAGGGGTTTCAATGCGCTGATAACCGCGCCCCTCGAAATGTCGATTAACCAAAGTTTCAAGCTGATGGCTTTGACTGGCCTCCTTAAATAATTTGTCTTTCGTGCCATTTGGCAAGCTACGATTCCATTTCATCATGTCACCCCTCGTTAAAATTAGATTAAAAACAATTGAATTTAAAATGATAGAACTCACAGAATATTATGTCTATCCTAGCAATTATCGCGACTAAAGTAAACTGTTTTGCGAATAAAAATTCAAATTTTGCTGAATTTCAGCATATTTTTGTGACTTTTTGCCAATTCTAAGGAACCTAGTGGTATAATTTATAAAAATAGATGATTGGGTTGGAGGTTTTTATTAATGAAGAAAGATGGTCACACTCATACAGAATTTTGCCCCCACGGCAGTTTTGAGCCTGTCGAAAAAATGATCCAAAAAGCGATTAAACAAGGATTTAAAGAATATTCGATTACAGAGCATGCCCCCTTACCACCAGACTTTGTTAATGATTATGCAGGAGAGCTCTCTGGTCTTCAAACTGCCAGTATGGCATGGAACGATTTGTCTCTCTACTTCAAAACTATGGAACACTTACAGTATCAATACGCAAGTGACATCAAGTTGAACATCGGTTTTGAAATGGATTATTTACCTTTATACGAAAACTGGACCAAGGATTTTCTGACTGAATTTGGGCCACGAACTCAAGATGGTATTTTATCGGTGCACTTTCAAGAAGGTAAAGCAGGTTGGTGGTGCCTCGATTATACGCCTGAGGAATTTGAAAAAGGATTAGTCTCCCATTATCAAAATTTCCCAGCTATCTACACTGGTTATTACAACCTAATCGAGCAATCTCTGAATGCCGAATTAGGTCCTTATAAACCAAAACGACTCGGTCATCTGACACTCATTCAAAAATTTGAACAGTATTTTCAAGAGGATACTGCTTTTACTCAGACTAATCAGCAGCAATTGACGTTTCTTTTAAGGGATATTGCGAAAAACAATTATCAGTTAGACTTCAATACCGCTGGTTTAGACAAACCTTTTTATCAGCAAACTTACCCTTCAACGGGAATTTTCAAAGATGCCCAAGCCTTAGGCATCCCCTTTGTATTCGGTTCCGATGCTCATAGTATTGCCGAAGTCGGCAGACATTATGAAGTCTTTCAACCCCTTTAAGCTTTCTCAACCTGCCTTAAAGCCAAAGAAACCACTGCCAAAATTGGCAGTGGCTTCTTTCTAATAGCGATAATGAATGGTTTTTTTATACGTCTCATATAACTGTTGATTGAGTGTATCGCCACCATCTAAATTAGCGGAATAAAAAATCGGTGGATAAGTCATCCCATTAGCAACAAGCCCTTGACAAACTTCTACAACGATTCCATTTAAAATTGTTGCCCCAATAACCGTTGAAGAAGGACCTACCCGCTGCTCAATCCCTACTATTTCGCAAGCACCATCCCCAATATCGCCATGGTTATCAATCACAATATCACTGACATTGTAGAGCATTTTCCCCGATGGATGACGGGAAGTAGTTGATTTGGAGTACCTCATATTGGTAATCGAAATCACCTTTGCTCCCTGTGATTGGGCAACCATGGCCAATTCAATCGTCACAGGGTTACGCCCTGAAACAGAGTGAAGAATCAGAATATCATCTTCTTTAAAATCAACTTGATTGGCTAACACAGTGCCATAACCAGGTAGTCGTTCCATCTGACTGGTCAAGGTGATTGGCTCATTGTCCAACATAATTTCTTTACCGAAAATCGGGTTAATGGTCATCAACCCCCCTGCTCGGTAGAACATCTCCTGAACCAAAATTCCTGCGTGACTTGCCCCAAAAATATAAATCGACCGACCTTGTTCAATGCCTTCAATTAATAATGCTGTAGCTTCAGCCATTGCTGGGGCTTCTTCTTTCTCTACCACTTTCAATAATTCATTAATTTTATCAAAATAATGTAAACCCATGATTTCACCTCATTAAAAGATAGATGCAAGTAATTTAGCTAGCGGTCCAAATAGTGAAAAATCATTCCCGCCAAAAATTAATAACCAATTGGAGATCGTCCCACTAAACATGGCCACCGAAACACCCATCAACAAGACCATCACAATTGACGCAGTAATCGTTCCAATAATACTGCCTCTTAAGCCCCCTTGTCCTTCGCCGATTACGGCTGCTGCCCCACATTCGAAGAAACTAGTGATCACCAGCGGTACCAGTAACACACCGAACATATTGGTAGCATTTGCAACTACAATCATCACCGTTGACGTAATCATTGCCACAATAAACCCTATAATAACGGCATTTGGTTTGTAATTGAAAATAATCGGGCAGTCAAAAGCCGGAATCGCATTGGGAATAAGCTTTTCCGATATTCCTTGAAAGGCAGGAATAATTTGATTAATCAGCATTCTAACGCCATATAACATAACCAGTAAGCCAGCCCCAAACATTAAACCATTGTTAATAGCTGTCATAACAAGATTTCCCCCCTCTTCAACAAGAGAAGGAATCAACAAACCAATAACGCCGTACATCAATGCGATGACAATTCCGCCTGTTACAGATATTTCCCTAAAAAATGAAAGACTTTTTGGCACATTAATATCTTCCGTCGAACGCTCTTTATTTCCTACGCGTTTGGCAACAAAACCAGAAATTAAACTTAAAAAACCTGTGGGGTGACCTAATAGGAAACTCTTGTCCCCAGTAGCATCCCAAACATATTTGCGTAAGATCCAAGGCATAACCGACCAATATAAAGCCGAACAAACAGCACCAAAGACAATTAAAGGAAGCCCACTCATCCCTCCTTCAACACCTGCGGCCACAAAAACAAATGGGAACCACCATAACATATGACCAGTTAAAAAGATTGTTTTAATTGGCGTAAAGCGTGCAATAGCCAAATGCAAAATCAAGCCTAAAAACATTGCCAGACCCACATCACCACCATGAGCAGCCGTAAAGGTGATGTCATTCAACCCTTCCGGGGTAGCGCCTCCATTTGTTAAAGTAGACTGGAAGGCTACATTAATTGGGGCAATAGTGCCCACTAACATCTCAACCCCTTTATTTAAAATAACCATGCCAAAAGCTGCTGATAAAGACCCTTTAATAATATCTGAAATATTTTTCTTTTGTACAATCAACCCCAGCGCCGCGATTAACCCAAGCAGAACTGGTGGATTTTTAAGTATATTATTCGCAATAAAATCCATCTCATTTTCCTCCATTTTTTTCTGACCTTTACGTTCACAGTCCGATAAGCCACTCGTCACTGTCCCCTTGAACTAAAAATCCTAAACTCTTATAGCTATTATCATCACTCAAATCTTGTAGTGAATTATCGTAACCAACATGCTTAAGAGTTTAGACCCCTACCCTCGTGTCTCTAAATAGGCTTCCAAGGCCGTTTTAACTTCGCTTAAATCCATGTATTTTTTAATCGGATAAATTGGCGACTTAGTTGATCCCTTCAGCTCCTCTAGCAATTCATTGCTGGTAAAAATAACATCTGCTTGAGTCCCTTTGGCACTGCTAACATCTGTATTTTCAACCTCTGCCTCAATACCTAGTTCAGCTGCGGCTTTTTGTAACGTCATTTTCAAAACCATTGATGAACCTACGCCAAAACCACATACGGCTAAAATTTTCATCTTATTCCACCCCCTTTCACAGCTTTTCTTAGAGAGACCCTCGACTAATGAACTCTTCAATTGTCGTTAATAATCTTTAGGATTTCTTCAACATCACCCCTTAAAAATGTGTCAAACAATTCTTTATTCATCAGAATTGTCGTAATCTGAGCCAGTGCCCCGATATGAGCTTGGTTATCGATGGCTGCTAAAATTAAAAATAGCTTAACAGGTACACCCGCCATATCGACTGCTTGATCTGTGATTAACAACGACATGGCCATCTCCTTAACCCCTTCACCTGCCTTACTGTGCATGAGAGCAAAATAATCTGTTAAGACCATATAGGGTCCATTGACTAACACATTTTGTTTCATATTTTCAACGTAACATTCCTCAATTGCCCCCTCACTGACTAAAGGCTGACTGGCCATCTCCGTTGCTTCTTCCCATGTGGAAACTGACCTCACATGTTTAATCCGTTCCCTCGTTAATAATTTGTTTAAATCTGATTGTGCCATTTTCTTTTAACTCCTTTGAACGTTATCTTAATCATAGGTATCATCCAGTAAAATACTGTGATATATCTGTTGACTCTTCTGCTTAAAAATCTTTTCGACAGTCCCACGATCATAAATCATTTTAAACACTCTCATCAGCATTGGCTCAATATGAGCCACATCCTCTTTGGTGATGGCTAACATGATTACCACGTCGATGTCTTCATCGCCCCAAGGAATTTTACGACTATTAACAACGATTTTGACCTTTGATCGATGAACAAAATGAGGATTACCATGAGGGACCGCCACACCATTACTGATATTCGTTGGCGCTAATGACTCCCTGCCAAAAATCGACTGGCGAAAGTCCGGCATTACCTGGCCGTCTTTCTCCAACTCACTACATAAAAAATCCAATACACCCTCTTTGGTTTGGAACTCTTTTGTCACATAGATATCGGCAACTTGTAGAACATCTGAAATCAGCGAACTCTCAGAAACTAAGGAAAGAGGCTCTTTAAAATTGTCACTACGCTCTATAAACCAATCCCCATATTTATCCAAAATCATCTTGACATCTCGTTGAGTTAAAATTGGTGATACCTTGATAATCTTCTTATCAGGAACAGCCAACGTAATTGTCGAAATAATAAAATCAAAAACTGACAAATCTTTGTCTTCCAATTGACCCAATGATAACGTTTCATAGCTTTCAATATTCGGCAATATCTGGCGAATTTGGCTTGCCAACAACGAGGAGGTGCCAAAACCATTTGGACAAACAAATAAAACTCTTAAGGTTTGACGTTTCCTTTCAATGGCTGCCTGAAAATGAACCATAATAAATGCGACTTCATCCTCTGACAGATTAATTGCCAGTTCCTTTTCCAAATCCATCATCACAAACCAAGTCAGACCGTACATCACACTGTATTTAGACTTAATCACCTCTAATAAGGGATTTTTAATTTGAATATCGTGCTGAATTCGATAAATCATTGGCATAATATGACTCACCAGCCCCTCATGTAAAAGCAAATCATCACGCAAATTAACCCCCATAGAGACTGACATTTTAACAATCGCTTCTCCAATTAAATGCTGATAGTGGGCATTAGTATTCACTAAAAAGGTCACGGGTTCGACACCGCTAGCTATCAGAATTTTGTTTAAATAAAGCAAATCGCTTTTCGAAAAGCTAAACCCTGTTTTTCCTTCAACTTGTTCGGCTATTTCTAAAGCAAACAAATAAGTCGTCATTTCCCTTAACTGTTCGAAAGAATCTACATCAAGGAGACCTTCCAAGCGTTGTCCTACCAGCCCCCGACAAACTAAACTAATCAACGCTGTTTGAATATTCCAAGCGTTTTGTTCATTCATTTGAGTTTTAATCCTTTTTAAAAAGGCCGTGTGAATGTCCAGTAAGTCGTTGACTAAAGCCTCGTCAAAAAAATAACCATACAACTGTTTCAGCAAACGATCATCTCCTGATTGGCTCCGAGCATAGTCAATCAGAAAGTGACGGAGTACTTCCTGAATCTCGTACTCGTCTCCTTTAAAAGTCGTACCTTGGTGATCCATTGTTAAAGGTGCTTGACTGACCTCAAAATATTTCCTTACTTGCTTCATATCCGCCGCAATCGAACTCCTGCTGACAAAAAACTGGTCTGACAATTGCTGGTAGGAAATCGTCTCATTTAAAACAAGTAACTTTTTCATAATTGCTAGCTGACGACTGTCTGTTTCAGAAAAATCAACAAGGCCCTTGTATCGCTCTTGAGCGAATCGTTTAAGATTCTCTGAGCTACCTGCGATTAAGTAATCCTTATCAGACTTAGTCAGGTTTAAGTGATAGTCAGAAACAATCATGTTCCTCACTTCTTGCAAATCATTTTGAATGGTTCGTTTTGATACCTTATACAAATCTGCCCATTGACTCAAATCAGTCACTCGACCCGTTTCAGCTAAGGCTATCAGCATTTCTTGCATTCGCTTATTCTTCATTTTCCACCTCCTCCAGTTATCTTAAGGTTTAATCATAGTTTACAATGCTTTACTTATTCTTGATAGAACAAAGCTCTACCTTCATTTTGGTAAAATATCTGAACAGCTACTAAATTAATCCAGATTAATCGGTCTCCTTTCCTTGGATCAAGTCTAATTTGGCAAACAAAAAAACAAGTTACCCCATTGGATAACTTGCCTTTACTATTAGTTAGCTTTAACGAACTCACTTGATTGATCCCCAGCTTGTCGACCAAAAATAATTATATCCGCTACAGCATTACCACCAATTCTATTTTGTCCATGAAGACCACCAGCAGCTTCACCCGCTGCATATAAGCCTTTAATCGTAGAACCGTCTTCTTTTAACACTTCAGTTTTAGTATTAATCTTCACGCCCCCCATTGTGTGATGGATACCTGGGGCAATTTTTATCGCATAATATGGACCTTTGGCTAAATCATTGTCCATACCCGTTTCACGATTAAATTCGCTATCTTTTTTGTCTTTGACACTTGTATTCCATGTATCAAGTGTTTTGGTTAACGTTGCTGGATCCACATCAATTTCCTCAGCAAGAGCGGCAATCGTGTCACCTTTTTTAACAAAACCTTGTTTGTCATAAAAATCAATTGCTGTGACGCGTTCCTTAACACCTGCATCAAAGACTAAATAAGCGGCTTTTTCTTTCAAACCGATAATAGCAGCAGACACTGTATCACGGGTTTCCAATTCATTGATAAATCGTTTGCCCTCTTGTGACACTAGAATTGCACCTTCACCACGAACCGCTTCCGTAATTAAGAATGAAGTCTCTTGCTCGACAGTTGGATGAATTTGGATCTCCTTCATATCAACTGTTGCCCCACCTAATTTTTCAATCATTTTAATGCCATCGCCTTGACTACCGTCTTGATTGGTTGTGACAAAACCTTCAAGATCTTTATTGTAATCTGTTACCATATCAAGGTTAGCACCAAAACCACCTGTAGCGACAATTACAGCCTTGGCATTGATTTCTTTTTTATCTTTACCATTAAAGTCCACTTTAACTCCCGACACAGCACCATCTGTTTCAACAATTTCTTTCACATCGGCATCTGTGAATAAGGGAATTTCACGTTCGTAGACATTACGTAATAACCCATCTACTAAGTATTGACCGACAGCAGAGCCATCTGCTGGACGATGCGTCCGTTTGACACTCATTCCACCAGTCGTTGTCAAATTACTCAATTCAATTCCCATTGAATCCAACCAATCAATAGCATCTGAAGAATGATCAACAAAATAATGCAATAATTCTTGATCGTTGGTTCCTTTGCCACCTTTAAGGGTTTCTTCAAAAAACAAATCATTTGTATCTTCGATTCCTTCGGCTTTTTGGTACTTCGTTTCAGATGCGTTCATCCCCGCTGACGCTTTAACCGTATTACCACCTGCGACTGGCATTTTTTCAAATATAACAGGATTCATCCCTTTTTCTTTTGCTTCGATTGCTGCTGCCATACCGCCACCACCAGCACCTACAATCACAACATCATAACTGTCTTTCAATTCATCTAATGACGTTTTTTGTTGTTCAGACGCGCCTGATGTCGCATCTGTTTTCTCAGACGTTTCTTTTGTTGCCGTCGAAGCTTTATCGGGCTTACCACAGCCACCGGCTAACATCATGATTGATAACAATGAAACTAACCCAATACTAAATTTTTTCATCTAAATTCCCCCTAGTCTGCACAGCTTGCTAATCCCTTAATTGATTGTAATGATCAACCAGTTCATATCAACCATACATCTTAGCTTGATTTTTACCACCGGCTCAACTCAAGCTTAATTCTTTAGTTGTTTCTTTCACAATTACATCTTAACAAAAAGATTGTGAAACATCAATCATGTCTACCAATATTAATTGCTTTCTCATAAGGAAACGCCTTCCATTAAGTTCCTTTCAGAAAATTTTATTAATTAATACCTTGGAGGTTCAGACTTTTCGATACCGCCTATTGGATGCTATACTATATAATAGTGATTCAGATTTTTTCATAACACCATTCTTATTCCGCTCTTTGGCTAACACTATTAGGAGGTCTTATATGTATCAATTTGCACAAAGTTTAATTATTGAAAAAGATATTGCCCGCAAAGTTAGTTTGCTAGAATTTTTAACCAATTCTGACATTGTAACGGTTAAAGAAATTGCCGACCAAATCGGGGTGTCCCCTCGGACAATTTCCTCGGACATCCAAAGTTTGCGAGACTCCTTACCCGAGGGCTGGCAAATTGACTCCTTAGGTAACTCTGGCATCAAATTATCACGGCAAGCTGAGGTTCCCATTTCAAGTTTATGGGAGGATTTAGTCGAACAGTCCATCAGTTTTCAACTGCTCAAGTTTCTTTTTCGTGGTCACAAACAGGCTAGCAGTGCCCTTGCCGCGGAACTCGGCACGTCGACTGAGAGTTTACGACGACTGATTACCTTTTTAAATAAGAAACTTAGTCCCTACCAGTTAAAAATCTTAACCAAAAATCAAGTGACTTTAGTTGGCTCGGAGGCAGATATTCGCATCTTTTATCACCGCTTGCTGCTACCTTTCACCCATGCTAATTTCTTTTTTGATGATTATCCCATACATGAAAGTTTTTATCATCAATTTCTGAGAGCTTTAGATCGTGATCAAATTGGCCCTTCAGTTGAAAGTATCTGGGGGATTTGCTGGTATTTCATTAACACCATTCGGATAAAAGCCAATTGTCGAATAGACATTGACGATACCCATATCAATGACCCGCTGTTTCAGCTCTTCTCCCCCTATTTGACACAACTCTATCATCAAGAAGGGATTTATCTGGACGGCGAAGAAGGTTTTTTTGCCTTTTATTGCTTTATTGAAAGCTGGAATTTTAGCGAAGTGCCTCCGATTAAAACAGAAACCTTTGTCCGTCAACATTACCGAGAGTTGCAACAATCCTGTGATGTCATCGTCGGTCAGTTAGCCACTGAATTACGTGTGGAATTGACCCAAACCTTTTTCTCAAAAAATTTGCTGTTACTCTTTCTAAAATACACCGAATCAATTAGCTTGTCAGAAAAATTTGTTTTGGCCCATCTGGAAGTCTTGAATTACGGCAAACATAATTATGCTAGCTATTGGCAATTGTTGGCAAATCATCTAGCAGCTTCACCTTTCTATCAGACGTTGGTTTACCCAGAGCACTTTATTAGTTCCGCTGTTTTACTCCTTGCCGAAGCTATTAGTCAAGAAAGCCGGGCTCGTCGCCATATTTACTTCACTTATCAAGGTGAACCTGCCTGGAAGTCCTATCTAGCCAATGAATTGAATGCTATATTTGGCGGACGAATCTCTTTAGCCTCAGTAGAAATGGAAGAATTACTAAGGAAACAATTAGATGAAGAAGACATCATTGTCACCAACCATCCCATTGATCAAGCCTTAATTAATAAGGTCTTTTATATTTCGACCATTCCCACAAAAAGTGAAATTAACAGTATTAAAGAACACTTCGCTCATTTATATTTTTCAGGTTTATAGCAACATAAAAACAGGAATTCCATTTCGTATCTGGAATTCCTGTTGTTTTTAGGCGATATCTGATGCTTCTTTTAATTGACTAATCTTTCCAACAATCCATTTCGTCGTAGCTTTCTCAAGTTCAACTGCAATGAAGATAATTATCCCAATCGCTAAAATTAACCCATGTTGTTGCATAGATAAACCAGTTGTCCCAATCACTCGTTGAACCATTGGCACATAAATCACAATCAGCTGCAAGACAGCTAGTATTCCAAGAGATACCCAGATTGAACGATTGGTCAAAATGCCTTTATTTAGTGAAAAATCCGATAACTCACGGCAATTGACCATATAAAAAGCTTGAGAGATGGCGATACTTTGTAATAAAATTGTTTGTTGAACCGCCGGTGAATCAAACTGGTACATCAGCACAAAACCAAGACCGGTAATCATCAGTGACACATAGAAGATTCTAAATACTGCGTAAGCAGATAAGATATTCTCTTTCGGATTACGTGGAGAACGCTTCATCGTGTTTTTATGAGCAGGCTCAAAGCCTAACGCATATGACAATGTGATAGTTGTTACCATATTTAACCACAATATTTGAATCGGGCTCAATGGCAAAGGATGATTGGTTAGCAGTGCCACAATGACAACCAACCCCTGAGCTACAGCTGTTGGTAAGAAGAAATTGATGGTCTTTTTTAAGTTGTCAAAAACACGACGACCTTCTTTAACTGCCTTGGAAATTGTCGCAAAATTATCATCTGCTAACACCATATCAGCTGATTGTTTAGTTACTTCACTTCCTTTAATTCCCATAGCCACGCCAATGTCGGCTTTTTTCAAGGCAGGGGCATCATTTACACCATCCCCTGTCATACCAACCACTTCACCATTGGCTTGTAGCGCTGTCACAATCCGTAGTTTATGTGCGGGAGTCGTTCTGGCAAAGATATCGTGAGTCTTGACTTGTTGCTGCAACTCCTCATCGCTCATGCCATCTATTTGATAACCTTCCAGCCCATTTTTAACATGCTTCAAACCAATTTGTTGACCAATCGCTGAGGCCGTGTCGATATGGTCACCAGTAATCATCTTAACTTGGATACCTGCCGCTAAACACTCGGACACAGCTTGAATTGCCGACACCTTTGGCGGGTCAATAATTCCGACAATCCCCACTAGAGTTAGTTCTTTTTCAATACTTTCATGGGTTAGTTCGCCACAATCAGGTGTTAAGATCCGATAGCCAAAAGCCAATACTCGCTGCCCTTGCTTGGCTAAGTCGCTAGCCGAATCATGCCAAAACTCACTGCGGAATTGACTAGTTGTCCCTGTTTCAGTACGCTCTTCTTTCGTTGCAAATTGAAACAACACATCAGGAGCACCTTTAACGAATAGAACCTTCTGGCCAGCAACCTCATGGATCGTTGCCATGTATTTATGTTTTGAATCAAAGGGAAACTTATTCAACGTTGCCAGACGTGGCACTTGATACGTTTTAGAAAAGTGTAACAACGCAGTCTCAGTCGGATTGCCTTTGACTGAATCAAGCTCTTGCCCTTCGTCCAATGTATCCTGACAATTTTCCATAATACTCAATAATCGCTCTTGATTCTCAAGTCGATTTTGACTAACTTCAATCGCCTCATCAGCCGTTACCACCGATACCACTGACATTTCATTTTTCGTCAAGGTGCCTGTTTTATCAGAACAAATCACCGTCATGGATCCCAAGGTTTCAACAGCAGGCATGCTTTTGACAATCGCTTGCTCCTTAGCCATTCGACTGACACCCATTGACAAGATCATCGAAAGTACAGCTGGTAATCCCTCAGGTACAACGGCTACAATCAACGCGATAACTGCTGAAATTAACAGATTTAATTCCATTCCGTAACGAAAAGAAGTGAAGAAAAGTAAGAAAACACTTAAAAACATCAAACCTTTAAAAATCTGCTTATTTAATGTATTCATCTTACGTAGCAAAGGTGTTTCCTGTTTCGGAACAGCCTGGAGAGCTTCATTAATCTTTCCAATTTCTGTCCCATCACCTGTTGCTACAACGATGCCAATCCCCGTCCCAGACTGAATTTGAGTACCTGAAAACGCCATGTTTAGCTGGTCACCAGTTGTTGCCTCACCGATTAATGCTTGATGACTCTTCTCAACTGGCAACGACTCGCCCGTTAAAATCGCCTCTTCAATCACCAGTTGGTGAGTCTCGACTAATCGAGCATCCGCAGGAACGATATCACCTGATTTTAAGACAATCACATCACCGACAACAAGTTCTTCTGATCCAATAGTCAATCGTTGTCCCTCAGATAAAACCGTGGCTTCAGCACCCAGTAATTGACTGATGCCATTAAGTGACTCTTCTGCCTTCTTCTCCTGCCAATAGCCGATTAAAGCATTGATAATGACGACTGCAAAGATGATAATCATCTCCGCATAATCCCCGGTTATCGCCTTTAAAACGCCCGCAATCATCAGTATAATCATCAGTAAATCCTTAAAATGCTTGGCAATTTTTTGCCACTCTTTTATCTCTTGCTTGCCTGTTAATTTATTTTCACCGTCTTTAGCCAAACGTTGTTGCCGATCCTCTTGAGACAATCCTGTTGACGAACTTTTTAACGTCTCATAAATTTCACTAATTTTCACTTGATACCATTTCATCGAATCCACTCCTTCTAAGTTAAACACTTCTTGAAATTTCTTAGCTCTTATAGAAAAACAGAAAAGTTGAGGTGGGGTTCACGTCAATTTTTATCTTTTCCTGAAGAGCTAACTCGCAAAGCTTGTGTTGATTACTTACTTAGTATAGGATGAAATGGGCGCTGCTCCGTTGCAACTTTTTCATAGAGCTCTGCAAATTTTCAGGAATATTCCGTGAGAATAAAAAAGAGCTCATCATAGCTCTTTTCATTTTTTTATAATTAACCTAAAACAACTGCCCTTGTTCCACCTGATAAGGTTCCTGATAGTCGCGAATAATGCTAGACATGGTCATTGACACGTTTAACTTATCACACAATTCCTTCATCCGTTGCTCCAATTTCTGATGGTTTGGACTTTGACAATAATACTGATTGTCATACACCTTTTTATACAACCTTAATTTTTCGGGATAATACTTCTTTAAAAATGCAAAATAGTAATCACGTTGACGGTCTCGTAACGTCATGCCAAACAGTGGATAGACATATCTAGCTCCTCTTTCGTAGGCTGACTTAATGACGGATTCAACTATCGGCCAACTGTCAGTCAAATAAGGCAGTACCGGCATCAACATTACCCCAGTATAGATTCCTGCCGCCGATAATTTTTCCAAAGCTGACAGTCTTTTTGAAGGTGGGCTAACATAACGTTCAAGTTTTTGCCCTAACTGCTCATCAACCGTACAAAAGGATAAACTGATAGCCACAGGAGAATGTATTTTCAGGGCTTGAAACAAGTCGATATCTCTCGTAACCAGTTCGCTTTTAGTTGCCAGAGAGACACCAAAACCATGATGGTTAAACAATTCCAAAGACTGTCTTGTCAATAATTCCTGACGTTCAAAATAGTTATAGGGATCTGACATCGAACCAGCTCCCACCACGCCTTTCTGCCGCTTACTCTGAAGTTCTTGATTTAGCAATTGGCTGGCAGAGGTCTTCCCTCGAACTTGATCAAACTGATCGATTTGGTAGCACTCGCTTCGAGAATCGCAATAAACACAACCATGATGACAGCCCTTATACACATTCATCGTATAATCAGTCCCAAACCACTCCCTTGTTTTCGTCTTCATTAAAATAGTTCTCGCTTCAATATATTCCATCCCACTCACCTCATTCCTATTATAAAGTCTACCACTGTGACAGAGTCAATCCCTAAGATTAGTGAACTAACAACTAGTCCCAAGGCCCACGTAAATAATCCATTTATCACTATTAATACCTGAGACTGATTGTAATCCGGTATAACTATTGATAAACTGAAATCAGTACTAGATAGTCAGACATAAAATTGAAAGTGTCTTGAATTATATCACTATATACCTGTGACATACTCATCAGTTATAAACATAAACTAAACTCATTATTGGTTAATGACGATGACTGCTGAAACAATACATTTCAATTGTTTGACAGAATATTTAGAGAAGAGAAAGCGAGGAGTTAGGATGAAATACGAATTAACAGCTGGAACTGCCTTTCCATTGGTAGAGATTATCTTGGATCGTGGTGAAAAAATCAAATTAGAACGAGGTGCCATGGTTTATCACAATGGTCAAATTCATCTAGAAGGCAAAATGAACAGCAATGGAAAAGCTGGCATTGGAGGCGTTTTAAGTGCCTTGGGTCGCTCCATGACAAGTGGCGAAAGTTTCTTTATCTCGCAAGCAAGCGGACTGGAAGATCAGGCTAAAATTGCGATTGCACCACCATCTGTCGGTTCGATTCGCGAACTGGAAGTCGGTGATATCCACTGGCGTTTAAATACAGGTGTTTTCTTAGCTTGTGACGACAGCGTGACATACAACATGAAAAAACAAAAATTAAGTGGCGCTTTATTTGGCGGTACTGGTGGCTTCTTCGTCATGGAAACCGCTGGTCGTGGCTCTCTTTTAGTTACAAGTTTTGGTGATCTAGTTGAATTGGACCTTGATGGACAAATTCCTTTTATTATAGATAATGAACATGTCGTCGCTTGGGAAGATTCTCTAGATTATGATATCCGCGTTGCTTCTGGTACTTTTGGCTTTACTACTGGTGAAGGACTTGTCAACGAGTTTCACGGTCGGGGTAAAGTACTCATTCAGACCCGTAACTTACAAGGGTTAGCCGGTGCTCTGGCAAAATTCATCCCGTCATCAAGCGGTAGTTAATCAAAACACCTTCTGAGCATGCTCAGAAGGTGTTTTTTATTCTTTAACTCGCTTCTCCATCTTCAATAACCATTCCTTCCGCTTTAAACCACCGCCATACCCACCTAATTGACCATCACTATTAATCACCCGATGACACGGAATTAAAAGTGACAACTGATTGCCTCCATTAGCGCGAGCCACAGCTCGGCTTGCATTTGGATCACCCATTCGAAAGGCCAATTCCTTATAACTGATAGTCTGCCCCATCGGAATACGACACAACTCAGCCCAGACACGTTGTTGATAAGTTGTGCCGAATGTCGTCACAACTGGAGTCTCAAACTCCTTCAATTCTCCCTTGAAATAAAGACCCAACTCCCAAGTAATTCGCTTAATCGCTGGGTTAGTTCCAGGCACAAGTGCCACACCCAATTTCTTTCGTAAGGTGTCGATTTCTTTTTCTAAGCCCCGCCGATCAACAAACTCTAATAAATACAGACCTTGATCATCCGCAATCGCTGTCATCGGCCCAAGAACTGTTTCTATCCATGCTATTGTCAACACCTTGATAGCAGCATTGTCTTTCGGCACTACTCCCATAAAACTGGAAAAAGCATCACGAAACCCATTACCTGAATCAAAACCAGATGCCAACTGAGTCTCAATGATTGTTTTACCATTACGAATATGATTAAAAGCTAAACCAAGCCGGCGAGCCCTTGAATATTCAATAAAGGTCATACCAAAATGAGTTTTAAACTGCCGCCGAGCCGTATTAGCACTGATCGACAACTGATCAAAATCACGATCAGTCCATTTTCTCTGAGGGTTTTCCTCGATGGCTTCAATCAATTTTTTTACCGCCGGCGACAACGTACTAGGTGTGTTGAGAGGCTGACACCTTTTACAGGGTCTAAATCCTGATAGAGTCGCCTCTTGAGCTGTTTCGAAAAATTGACAGTTTTCCTTTTTAGGCTTTTTTGCTGGGCAAGTTGGCCGGCAAAATACACCGGTAGTTTTAACCCCAACATAAAAAGTTCCTTCATAATGAGAGTTTTTTTCTATCAACATTTGATAATATTTATCAATCACTCTTTGTTCTTTAATCATTTGACATCACCTCACTTAATTTTTTAGCTAACTGGTTCTGATGGTCTAGATACGTGTGAGGGCCTGTGCTAATACGCTTAACCCCAATCTGATGCCACTTTTCTCGGGAGGATTTGCCCTCAGCCATTATATTAATCGGGAGAGGGACCTCATTTACCACTCTTTCAACAATAGCAACATCTGTTGTTCCTGGAATAAAAAAACCGTCTGCCCCAGCCTCTGCATAAGCCCGCCCCCGCTCAATGACTTCTTCTACTAATCCTTGGTGATTTGTCCCTTGAAAAAAGACATCGGTACGAGCATTGAGAAAAATCTCTACTTCAAGCTGACTAGCCACCTCTTTAATAAGTCGAATGCGTTTAACCTGTTCCTGAATTGGCCAACGTCCTGACCCATCTCTCAGTAGCTGATCTTCAAAATTAAGACCACTAATTCCCGTCCTAATCAGGTGTTCTGCATGGTGGCCAAGTTCTTTTAATCCACTGCTATAAAGCCCCTCAGCATCAAGGGTAACAGGTAAGGTCGTATTACCTACTAAGCGCTCTGCCAGCCAAACCACATAACTAAATGGCACCTCTTCCCCGTCATTATACCCCAGACTTTGAGCAACAGCATAGCTACTTGTTCCAATAACTACCGCTCCTTGTTTCTCAATAAGTTTGGCTGAAGCCACATCCCAACAATTGGTTAGATAGAAAGGTTCTACTTGAAAGTGGCTGTCCTTTAAACGCTTAAATTGATTGATCATTTGATTTCCTCATTTCCATTAATCTATCATTATCTTACTAAATAACTGACCATGAAAAACCAGATAAATTAACATCAATCTAAAAAAGAAGTCCCCTTAAGGAACCTCTAACCATTTATAAAGGACTTTGCTGAGCCCTTACCACCTTTTTCTGTAACAAACTAATCCCATAAAGAACATACCCAAGGACAATAAAGGCCATCACTAAAATCAATACATTCATTAATACCCGACTTCAGCCATTCAAATCCGAGTTAATAAAGAAATAAGGATATCTGCTCTGATTTCCTAATTGCGGAATAGCACCGCCAATGGGAGCTCTCACAATTGAAAAGAGCCAGTATGCCAGCGGAATAATCAGCCATGTCACAGAAGATAATTTCGTTAAGGTTGATTTATCAGCAAAAATTAACCAGTCGATACATACCATTACCGGGGTAAAGGTATGAGCTAAAAAGTTGGACCAATTATTGACTGAGTAAGCCACATCAACTGGCATTTGTGGCGCAAGGACAAAGTTGTAAATCAGTCCTGTCACTAAACTCATCAAGGTTAAGGCTCCCATAATCGTAGCGTTGAAATCAACTGCTACTAGCCTCTGAGCCTTACGGGACACCAATAAGCTTTTAAGCAGTAAATAGCCGTAACTAATAAGAATCACAAGATTACTTTGAATGGTATAAAAAATCAGCTGAGAGCTATCAAACTGGCCAGATAATAACCCTAACATCAGCAGCATTCCATAACCAGAACCTGTCACTAGTACAAGACGACATAATAATTTAATTATTGCTTTTATTCGTGCTCCTTTAATTGTTCTTTCTTAAGTCCTTTATGGGCATTCAGCCAAGCCACCTTTTAATTACACCATTAAAAAACTTAATTCAAAAAAACTGAGGCCGGGAATTTTGTCCCAGCCGCAGATACTTTTTACGAATATGGTGCGATAGACGCGCTCCGAAAGTCTGCTCTCTTCGATATCCCTTATCTATATATATTACAGCATTAAAGGTCGGATAGAGTTAAGGTATCGAAGCTTGCGTAGTGCTCGGAGCATGTGTTGATCTGTGGCAAGTTGTCCAACGAGAAAACAAACAACTTTATGTCCCACCTTGAGTTAAATTTTTATGATCTTTTTTCATTTGGCAAAACTTTATTTAACGCGATAGCTGCAATCGATGCAGTCGCTACAGGTGAACTTAGTAGATACTGTAAAAATTGAGGTAATGTGCTCACATAGTCCTTTGGAATAAATGTCAAAGCCAATGTGATAATAATCGGAATAGCTATGACATACGTTTCTTTCTCTCCGATTTCGATCACCTTCATGACTTGGAAACCGCTAATGGCGATAATACCACAAACAACTACAAAAACACCTCCGATTACGGCAGAGGGAATAACTGAAATCAGCGCCGACAATTTCCCTGAAAAACCAAAAACGATAAACCAAACACCTGCTGCCGCGAAGACTTTCCGACTGGCAACACCTGTAATTGAAATAATTCCTGCATTAGTAGAATAGCCAGTAACTGGCGTTGAACCAAGGAGACTCGCCACTAAGCAACCAATCCCTTCACCGATAACCCCACGATTTAATTGTTTGTCCGTCAATTCTTCATCACAGACATTGCTCACAGCGAACCATGTTCCCGTAGTTTCTGCCATTAACACGATGTAAATGATTATCATCGTAAAGATCGCCGAAGGATTGAAACTAAAACCAAAATCCTTAAAGGGCAAATGAATCATCGAAAACCAGCTAGCATCGCCAACAGCAGATAAATCCAATAGCCCCATAAAACTAGCTGTTACTGAGCCAATGATTAAAGCTAGAATAACTGAAGCGATTTTAATCATACGCCCCTGTTTTGGAAAAATCGAGGCCGCCAATGAACAAACTACCAAAACAACTGCGGCTAAAGTTGCCAATAGTAAATTTTGATTAATCGAGCCACCAGCCCCATTAAAAATATTATCATTTAAGGCAACTGGCATCAGAGATAAGCCAACGATTAAAATGATAGTTCCGCCGACAATTGGCGGCACAAATTGTCGAATCATTTTATTAAAGACGCCAGTAAAACCCAATAAGGTAATCGCAATCGCCCCCACTAAAGATGCCCCTAAAACACTGGACCAGCCTGCTGTACCACTACCATTTGCAAAATAAATTCCTGCAACTGCACCAATAGGAATAAAGGAAGGTCCTTGAGCCACAGGCAATTTCATGCAAAAGTAAGATTGAATAATCGTGGCAATTCCCGCTGATAAAAAAGTAGCCTGAATTAAGGCTGAGGTGTCTTTAGCGCTCAACCCAATAATCGAGGCAATTATAAATGGCACAACATAGACATCCATGGCCAACACATGCTGAATGCCCAATAAAATTGCCTGTGGTGTTGAAACTGGTTCATTTGGCCCAACGGTTAAGCGGGCATTTATTGTTTGCTCTTCTCTAATTGTGGTTTCCATTAGTCGCTCCTTTGGTGTGCACAAGTTGACCTTGTACCCAGACATTTCGAATGTTTGCTGCTTGACTCATATAGATTAGTTTTTGGAAAACATCGGTTAACGCTTCGTCTTGATCAAAAATCGGCAACCTTGCTTCTGGGACATCTGCTTTAATAACTAAGGCATCCCAGGCATAACCTTTTGCCAGTTTACCAATCGGCAAGGAAAGAGCTTGACCACCACCCGCAGTCGCATGGTAAAAAGCTTCATTTAGTGTCACGCTTGATTTAGGCACCCCCCGCTCAGTACTAGATAAACGAGTATTTACTCCATCTTCCAATAAACGTGATGACATAACCGCTTGTTTGATGTTATCAAAGATACTCTTTGAAAAACCTCCACTTATATCTGTTCCCAAGCCTATTTCCAACTGAAAGTCCTCAGCGTATTCTTTCAAAGGAAGCACACCGTTAGCAAAATAAGCATTGGAAATGGGGCAATGTGCAATGGCAGTTCCTGTTTCCGCAAAAAGTCGAGCATCTTCTGTTGTTAAATGGTTGCAGTGTGCCATCACTGATTTATCCGCCAACAACCCAAAGTCATTTAAAGCAAAGGCATCATTTTTCCCAAAACGCTCTCGAACATATCCATGCTCCCAATCACTTTCGCTGCAATGTGACTGGATATGAACATCGTATTTAGCAGCCAATTTTCCAAGTCCGTCTAGGGCCTGATCCGTACAACTTGGAATGAAACGTGGTGTGACTACTGGGTACACCCCTTGTTTAGTAGTTTCATTTAAGCGCTGGACCCGTTGAATAAACGCCTCGGTCGCATTTAGCGCCTCCTCTGTTGACCCATCTCGGTAATACTCAGGATTTTGCTCTGGATCGTCCATGACGACTTTTCCAACTAAACCACGCTGCCCCTTAGCAGCACAAATTTCGGCCAAACGAAAACTGGCTTCTTGATGAACCGTCGCAAAATATAAGCCTGTGGTTGTACCAGCCCCTAAAAGTTGCGCCACTAAATCAGAATAAACCTGATCCGCAAACGCTAAATTGCTGTACTTAGCTTCTAAAGGGAACGTATACGTATGCAGCCAATCCGCCAGCGGAATATCTAATGCGGTCCCAGACTGCGCCCACTGAGGGGCGTGGATATGCAAATCAACCATTCCTGGTAGCAGATACTCATTTTCACCTAAAGCTATAAAATATTCCGATTGTTCGTATTTTGCTAAAATCGAGTCATAAGATGACTCCTTCCTTTCGATGACCTCCGCAATCACACCATGATCATCAATCAAAAAAAGTGCATCCTTTAAAACATCAACTTTTTGTCTGTCACGACTAGTAAAACCAGTTCCTTTAATTATTAGTGAGTAAGTCAACTTAACGGCTCCTTTGTTGTTCGAGTTATGATTAGTAGAGCTCATTATACGACAAAAGAAAGGTGGAAATCAATAGCAATGACGTAAAAACATCTACATAACATCTATATAGTTCGTGTTTTGCATAATCCCCAGAAAAGAAATATGATTGGCAACAATTTTGTGATAACATGTATTTAAGTCATATGACGTATGAAAGGACATTAACTTGAAATACATCGAATTTGGTATCGGTAACACGTGGTTGGTGAGGACAGAATTTGAAGAAGCTGACAAGGAATATGAATGTCAAGGTATCGTTGGTCCCCTCATTCCAGTGGGCTACTATTTCCGCCTCTGGATCGGCAAGAGCGTTTTTATTATAAGTACGAATGAAGGTTTCAAACAAACCAAAAAAAAACACAACACCTTTAAATTCATTTTCGGCATCCAATCCAAACTAAAGAAGGACAATTAGCGGTGATAACTAATTGTCCTTCTTTTTAACAGACGTGTTGGCCACCGACATAAGTAGCAACTACCTTTGTTTTTGCCAACGCGTCTGGGTCATCAAATAAAATATTATGATCTAAGACAACAAAATCGGCTAGAGTCCCCACACTTAAATGACCAATATCTTTGCGACTCATGGCCTTAGCTGCCCCAAAGGTATGAGCCGTTAAAGCTTGAGCAATCGTGATCCCCTCCTGAGGATTAATACCCGCCACAGGCAAACCATCCTGACCTTGACGAAAGACGGCATAAAAAATACTGTCAAGCGGCGTCACATCCAAAACGACAGGCGTATCGGTACCAAATCCTAAAATAGCATGGTTCTCAATAAATGTGTTGAAGGCAAACATAAAGGGCAATCGTTCTGGCCCAACTTCATCCACTAAACTTTCGTACCCAACTAATAGATGACTGGGTTGGACAGATAATACCAGTTGAGGTTGGCCGACACGCTGGAAATCTGTGGGATGGACACACTCCAAATGTTCCAATGTGTTGTATTTCCCTTCCGACATAGGATGGCGTTCATAACTTTCAGCGTAATAATCCAAAGCTAAATGAGTGGCTCGATCCCCTACTACATGAATTCGCATAGGTAAATCCAAGCGATTTGCCTCTAGAATAAAAGCTCTCATTTGATCCAAGGGAATCAATGTCTGACCGCTTTCCCCAGGGTAGTTCGGCTCGGGATACTCTTCCATCATTAAAGCCGTTCGAGTGCTTGTAACCCCATCAAAAAACTGCTTAACCCCGCCTAAGGTCAGATAATCTCCCGTTAATTCCTTTTTCATTGTTAAAATCCGCTCTGTATCTTCCCGCATGGCAGGATACAGACTAATTCTCATGGTCGGTGTCTCTGCTAATAATTCTTGATAAACAGCTGGGTAGATTAAATCATCCCCTTTATCACCTGTTAAAGCGATATCGGTACAACTTGTAATGCCAAACTGATTTAAATAACTCATATACTCACGATAATCCGCCACACTGTTCTCCCGATAAGGCGCTAAAATTTTGCCTAAATAGTAGATGGCAATCGCTTCAAAGAAAACGCCTGTGCACTGTCCATCTTCAATGACCACCTCGCCACCGATCTCACGTGGGATTGATTCAGGTGTAATGCCCAAAGAAATCATTGCTGCAGAATTAAGCCATAGCGTATGGGCATCACCAGAGATCATGCCACAAGGTTCTTCGCCAAAATACCGATCCAAGGACTCTTTGGTCGGCAAGTGATCTTCTTCCCAGTCACTGCTGTACCAGCCAATAGCCACCGTCCACCCCTTATACGGCTTAAAACGACTGGCTTCACGAGCGTAGGTCTCTTCTGAACGCGTGATCAACGGATGAATTTTTTGCTGATGAATGAGGGCCGATAGAAAAAAATGAGTATGCGCATCAATAAACCCAGGAACGACCATTTGTTGACTATAATCAAGTAACACAGCCCCTTCACCGATTGATGGTTGACCTTGCTCTTCTGTCAAAATTGCTTTAATTCGTTGCTCTTCAATTTCCAGATAACCAGCAAAGGTTTGACCACTGATGGCATCGTAAATATAATCACTTTTCACAAACATATTGTCACTCTCCTACTGGGCCATTTTCAAATTTAAAAATAACTCATTATATCGTTCTAACGTCACTTGATCCAGTAAATTGTAATGCTCCATTTTGCTAATTTGCTCAATTGGCAGATACATTCCCTGATCCTCCGTTAACTCTTTCGGCAACTGCTTGCGACCGGCTTCATTGGGTGTCGCATATCCCACATACAAGGAATTGCGAGCTGCATGGCCCGGTTCCAACATAAAATTAATGAAGGCATAGGCAGCTTTTGGGTTACGGCTACTTTTAGGTATAACTAAATTGTCCGTCCAAATATTACTCTGATTTTCAGGAATCACATACCTGACATCCTGATTTTCCGCCATTACGGCACCTGCGTCGCCTGAGTACGCAACGGCCAGATTAGCCTCATTAATTTTCATATAGGTCTTAATTTCATCGGTCAAAATCGCTTTAACATTTGGTAATAGTTGTACTAATTTTTCATACGCCTCTTGTAGCTCACCCTCATTCGTTGTATTACTTGAGTACCCCAGGGTTTGTAAGGCGATTCCAAAGGTTTCCCTGGCACCATCTGACAAGATTAATTGATTCTTAAATTCCGGGCTCCACAAATCTTCCCAGCTATTAATTTTCGAGCCATCAATTTCTTTTGAATTATATAAAATCCCAAAACTTCCCCAAAAATAAGGAATTGAGTAGCGGTTTTTAGGGTCGAACTCGCCATCTAATAAATAAGATGAAAGGGACGCCATGCCCTTTATTTTACTGTGATCCAATGGCAGTAATAACTTTTCTTTAGCTAACTTCTCCACCATAAATTCACTGGGAACGGTTATATCGTATTGGGTTCCCCCTTGTTTCAACTTAGCTTCCATGGCCTCATTAGAATCAAAGGTTTCATAAATAACACGGTATCCCGTCTCTTCTTCAAATTCTTTGATAAGTTCAGGGTCAATGTAATCTCCCCAATTAAACATCACCAATTTCGTTTTCGGATCATTGGACTGCGGTGTCGCTGCATTTAATAACTGGTTACCACTAAATAAAAGTAAAATAATCACACTGATACTGCCTAAAAATATCGATAATTGCTTCACTGTCGTTCCCCTTTATCCATATAGTTTCTGTTAAATAATCACGACTATCCCTTAAGCTTCTAAGTGAAAAGAAGCTAAACGTCTCACTCGTTCTCTTGATTATGCCGATCGATCAGTGGAACGAGAAGTTCGGATTATTATACGACCTGTCACTAGAATCGCCTGCTAAAAAAGCAATACATGTCATCTTAATAAGTTTTAAGCAAAAATGCAATAGCTCTGCTTAAAAAACGTTAAATTTTTAATACTTTGCCAACGGTCAACAATTAATCATTTAGGCTGTTCCCCTTTACACGAACGCTCGTTCCCTGTACAATTAACTAAAGCCCATCAGGGCAGATTGCCTCAAGGAGGAGCAGACCATGATAGACTCTTATTATCTCACAAATCAACAGGCACGTAACTTATTACTTCTGCGTCAAGGTTTACTTGGTGCAAAGCAGTATCAGGGGAAAACAGGAACCCTGGATTATATCCGTGAGATTGGTTCTTTACAATTTGATCCAATAGATATCTGCGGACGAACAGCAGATGTCACCTTGCTCTCTCGAGTAAAAAGCTATCGTAAATCGTATTTGGAAGAACTGCTCTATTCCGATCGGCAATTGATCGATTATTTTGATAAAAATCTGGGGATATTTCCGATTGAAGATTTCCAACAATTTTACTACAGTAAAAAAAAGCACCAGGAACAACAACGAAAAGTGGCGAATATTGAGATGATTCGGCCTCTTATCACCTCTACCATCTGGGAAAAACAATTCGTTTCCGCTAATGATTTTGATATGAATCAAAAAGTTGACTGGGATTGGGGACAAAATAAATTATCGCGAGCTGCCTTGGAATATCTTTATCACAGCGGTGAATTGCTGATTCACCATAAAGATAAAACGCGTAAATTCTACACTTTACCGGAACTAGTGATGAGTGATCCTAAACTGACTCGTAATCAAAATCCTTTCCCATCCCAGCAAGCCTTTTACACCTGGATGGTACAACGACGAATTTCTAATGTGGGATTTCTCTGGAACAAAGCCTCAGATGCCTGGCTAGGCATTGGATTTAAAGCAGCTGATCGCCAAAAAAGCTTCGACGAACTACTGAAACAAAACGCCTTAATCGAACTGATTATTGAAGGACTTACTGCCCCCCTTTATTTATTAAAAAAAGATCAACACTTCCTTGAAACGGTCCTAACAACTGAGCGTTTCACCCCTAGACTGGAGTTTATCGCTCCCTTAGATGCCTTAATCTGGGATCGCAAATTAATCAGTGCTTTATTCGATTTCGACTATAAATGGGAGATTTATACCCCTGTTGAACAACGACAATTCGGTCATTACGTTTTGCCCATTCTTTACGGTAATCGCTTCATCGGTCGGATTGAGCTAAAAGTCAACCGCCAAGCCCAACATTTGGAACTGGCTAATTACTGGTTGGAAGACAAAGAAAAACTAACCAAAACAATCGAAAACAAGACCAATGCCGCTCTGAAACAAATGGCTCTCTTCAATGACTGTTTAACATGGGAGACACTCCCTTCTACCAATTAATTGAAAAACAGACGATTGTCGTGTCGTTAGACACTGGCAATCGCCTGTTTCTTATCTTTAGCCCCGGTAGCCAAACAAAGGGCTCATCGGGGTATTTTCATGGATGCGTTTCAGGGCATCCCCCATTAACTCAGAACAGGTAATAATATCCAAATTAGGCAACTTGGCCTCTTCCGGGATATCAACTGAATCAGTCACACAAATTTTCTTAAAGGGAATCTCACTTAAGAGTTCTGCTGCATTAGCGGAAAAAACACCATGAGAGGCACAGGCATACACCTCTTTTGCCCCTGCTTCCAATAACACCTTGGCCGCTATTCCCAGAGTTTCCCCTGTATTGATGATGTCATCAACTAAAATGCAGGTTTTTCCAGTCACATCGCCAATCACATAACCACTACGTACATCCGCATCTCGGTCTGATTGATCCACAATTGCCAATGAAGCATCTAGGTACTGACTTAGCACACGAGCTCTAGCAACCCCGCTATTTTTGGGTGAAACTACCACGATATCTTCACCTGTTAACTGGCAATCCTGATAATGTTTAGCAAACAATGGCATCGTAAACAAATTATCAACTGGAATATCGAAAAAGCCTTGCAACTGAACCGTGTGCAAATCAAGGGTTAAGACACGAGTGGCTCCTGCTTTTTCTAATAGATCTGCCACTAGTTTGGCAGTAATCGGTTCTCTTGGTTTAGCCGTCCGATCCTGACGGGCATAACCGTAGTAGGGCATTACAATATTAATCGTCTTGGCGCTTGCTCGCTTAAGAGCATCGATCATAATCAGTAATTCTAATAAATGGTCATTCACTGGATAGCTGGTACCTTGGATGACATAGACCTCATCGCCACGGATGCTTTCTTCAATATTAATGGTCATCTCGCCATCACTGAATTTTTGGACACTACTCTTTCCTAATTCTACCCCCACAACCGCCGCAATTTTTTCTGCAAGTGGTTTGTTTGAGTTCAAACTAAAAATCTTTAAACATGGATCTTCATAAGATTCTGGCATAACGTCCTCCATTTAACTATTTTAGGGTGTTCACCCAACTTTATCCTTAATCTCTTCTATTCTAACAAAGTTTTTGTGAAATTACATCTAGAATTACTTTTAATTGGCAAATATCGGCATATTGACCAGAACACTAATTGAATTTGTTCGTTTATAATCGATAGGAGTATGATATATTAGAAGCAGTTAAACCAATTCCCATATGAAAGGACGGCAGATTCATGTCAAAAGAAACACCTAAAAAAACCGCCTGGTACTCCGCTCAGTGGGGAACTCCTACCTATGACGATCAGCGCTTGTTTGAATTATTAACCGTCGGCACCTTTCAAGCAGGACTAAGCTGGAAGGTCGTCGTCGGCAAGCGCCCCGTTTTCCTGCGACATTTTGCCAACTTTGAACCTAAAATAGTGGCAGGCTTTATGCCGGATGATTTGGAACGTATTATCAGTGATCCTGAAATGATTCGCAACCCGCGAAAAATAGAAGCCACCATTAACAACGCTCAAGCTATTACACGTATTCAAACAGAATATGGTAGTTTTGCTAATTTTTTATGGGACTTCGTCGGCAATCCCCCTCTTCAATTTGAATATGTAGAAGCTGGTGATGTACCGAACCAAAGCGCCCTTTCTGCAAAACTAGCTAAAGAATTAAAAAAACGAGGCTTTAAATTTGTCGGCCCGATCATCACCTATATGTTTATGAAAGCCAGCGGTCTTGTACAGGATATCGTCTTGGAATAGCTCTGACTAACACCTTTCACTGGTTGAAGGGTGTTTTTTTACACATGAATGAATATTTATTCTTAAAACACTTGTTTTTATGTATATTTAGTGATAATATAGATTGAAATTGCATATGGAGGGAACAATTATGAAAGAAAAAATTATTTTAGCCTATTCAGGTGGTTTAGATACATCCGTGTCAGTACAGTGGTTAGTCGAAAAAGGATATGACGTTATCGCCTGCTGCCTAGACGTTGGTGAAGGAAAAAATCTGGAAGCCATTAAACAAAAAGCCTTAACCGTTGGCGCCAGCGAATCTTATACAATTGATGCGAAAGAGGAGTTTGCCCATGACTTTGCCTTGATTTCACTACAAGCTCACACAATGTATGAAAATAAATACCCATTAGTCTCCGCATTATCTCGTCCCTTAATTGCCAAGAAGTTAGTGGAACTGGCCCATGAAGTTGGCGCCACAACGATCGCTCATGGTTGTACTGGAAAAGGGAATGACCAGGTTCGTTTTGAAGTGGCCATTGCAACTCTTGACCCAAACTTAAAGATTATTGCACCTGTAAGAGAATGGAAATGGTCTCGTGAAGAAGAAATTAACTACGCCAAAGAAAAAGGGATTCCCATTCCTATTAATTTAGATAGCCCCTACTCGGTTGACCAAAACTTATGGGGTCGCGCCAATGAATGTGGCATATTAGAAGACCCTTGGGCAACACCGCCAGAAGATGCTTATGACTTAACAGTCAGCTTGGAAGCAGCACCTGACACGCCAGATTACGTTGAAATTGCTTTTGAACAAGGAATTCCTGTTTCCTTAAACGATGAAACCTTAAGTTTGGCTAATTTAATTTTAACCTTAAACAGCATGGCAGGTAAACACGGTGTTGGTAGGATTGATCATGTAGAAAACCGGTTAGTGGGAATTAAATCTCGTGAAGTCTACGAATGTCCCGGCGCCATGACTCTCTTATTGGCTCACAAAGAATTAGAAGATTTAACACTTGTTCGGGAATTAGCACACTTTAAACCAATCGTTGAACATCAATTAAGCCAAGTCATTTACAACGGCTTATGGTTCAATCCTTTAACAGATGCCTTAATCGCTTTTATTAAATCGACACAAGTTTACGTCAACGGTAAAGTTCGTGTGAAATTATTCAAAGGGCACGCCATTGTCGAAGGACGCACCTCACCTAATAGCTTGTACAACGAAAACTTAGCGACTTACACATCTGCTGATACGTTTGATCAGGATGCTGCCATTGGCTTTATCAAACTTTGGGGCTTACCATCACAAGTCCATGCAGAGGTTCAAGCCTCGCTAGAAGGGAACTAATTAGATGGAAAAATTATGGAGTGGCCGCTTTCAAGCTCAAAGTGAGGACTGGGTCAACAGCTTCGGTGCCTCAATTCCCTTTGATTACCAATTGGCCCATGAAGACATCGCTGGCAGCATCGCCCACGTAACGATGCTTGCCACTTGTGGCATTATTGCCAACGACGAGAAAGAGCAAATCATCACTGGCTTAGAGTCCATTGACCAGCAAATCGCAGAAGGTCAATTCGACTTTACACTAGCTCATGAAGACATTCATTTAAACATCGAAAAAGCCTTACACGACCAAATCGGTCCAGTGGCTGGCAAGCTCCATACCGCTCGTAGTCGAAATGATCAAGTCGCCACCGATATGCATCTCTATTTGAAGCAACAAGTGGGAATGATTATTGAAAAACTAAACAACTTGCAACAGGTATTAGTCAATAAAGCCAGTCAACATGTTGAGACCTTAATGCCTGGCTATACCCACTTGCAACATGCTCAGCCAATTTCCTTTGGTCATCATCTACTCGCCTACTATAGCATGCTGAGTCGCGATCAAGCTCGTTTAACGGAAAGTTTAAAACGAATCGATATCTCACCTCTGGGCTGTGCGGCATTAGCCGGCACCACCTTTCCCATTGATCGCCAGCAAACAGCCGACTTACTTGGCTTTAGTGCCATTTACGATAATAGCCTAGACGGTGTCAGCGACCGTGATTTTATCATTGAATTTCTAAGCAACAGCGCCTTAATTATGATGCACTTATCTCGCCTTTGTGAAGAACTGATTCTTTGGAGTTCTTTTGAATTTCAATTTATCGAAATGGCCGATCAATACGCTACCGGCAGTTCCATTATGCCTCAGAAAAAAAACCCGGATTATGCTGAACTAATTCGTGGCAAAACAGGCCGTGTTTACGGTAATTTATTTGGCTTGTTAACCGTCTTAAAAGGAACCCCACTGACTTACAATAAAGACTTGCAAGAAGACAAAGAAGGCATGTTTGATGCTGTTAAAACCGTTTCAGTCAGCCTTGATGTCATGGCTGGAATGATCGACTCCATGGCCGTTAATGTGGAAACCATGGAGCATTCAACCGAAAAAGACTTTTCAAATGCCACCGAGTTGGCGGATTACTTGGCTAATCATGGGATTCCATTTAGAGAAGCCCATGAAATCGTCGGCAAACTTGTCTACAGCTGTATTCAACAAGGCATCTTTTTACAGGATGTCAGCCTGAGTGATTATCAAGCCATATCACCCGTCATTAAAGCTGATATCTATGACGTTCTGGCTTCCCGAACCGCCATGAACCGTCGCAATTCCTACGGTGGAACAGGCAGCCAACAAGTCAAAGACTCCATTAAGCGAGCGCAAGCTGCTCTGGCAAAATAAACACCCCTAACCAAAAACGACAGATTTCTGCTTCGTTTTTGGTCTTTTATTATCTCCCATCTCCTATTGAAACCTAGGAAGTGAGGGATTATGATTTGAAAAAGCAATCTGTATTGGAGGAGACTTATGGTAATCAAAAAAATGAAAGTTATACTGTTACTCGGTTTATGGTTTCTAACCCTGCCCGTTTCCACCGCCTTTGGTGCTGAAAGTGATCCATTTTATGACAAGGTAATGAACAGTGGCGAGTTAGTTGTGGGACTTTCGGCTGGCTACGCACCTTACGAATTTCACGCCACAGTCAACGGCAAAGACACCATTGTTGGTTTTGATATTGCTATTGCCGAAAAAGTGGCCAAAGACATGGGCGTTAAACTGCGGATTGTGGAGTTAAACTTCGACGCCTTGTTAGGGGCTTTAAAAACAGGTAAAATCGACGTGATAATCTCAGGGATGTCACCGACTCCAGAACGATTGAAAGAAGTTAACTTTTCCCGTTCCTATATGGAAGTCGAACAAAAAGTTCTGATTCGAAAAAAAGACCGAGATAAGTATCAAAGTGTCAATGACTTTAATCAAATCAAAGTCGGCGTCCAAAAACAATCCACCCAAGAAGCTTTAGCCGACAAAGAATTAAGCGGCAGTCAGCTAGTTTCTCTAGCTAAAGGCGCAGATGTGGTTCTCAATCTGCAAAATAAAAAAGTCGATGCCGCCGTTTTGGAAAGTGTTGTGGCTGAAGCTTATGCCTCTCAGGACAGTCAGTTACTCGTCTCCGACATCGCATTTGCTGATGGCCAAAAAGAAACAGCCATTGCGATTCCCAAAGACGCACCTGTTTTGGAAGGAAAAATTAACGACTCTATCGACACGATTATTGCTGAAAAGTTATTGCCGGGCTATCAAAAAGAGGCTAATCAACTCATGTTTCAAAAAGAGAGTTTTTTTAAGAAATACTATTCCTATTTCTTAAAAGGAACTGTAACGACTATTCTCCTGGCCCTTTTCGGAGTTTTAGTCGGTTCGATCATGGGCTCATTCCTAGCCGTAATGAAACGAGCCAAAACGATCATTCCTCGTGGGATTGCTAGTGTCTATATTGAATTCGTTAGAGGCACCCCTCTCTTGGCGCAGATTTTTTTAGTCTATTTTGGTTCCACTGTTTTCGGCTTGGAATTAAATGCCTTCACTGCTGGTTGTGTCGCATTGGCACTTAACAGCGGCGCCTATGTGGCAGAAATCATTCGCGCCGGACTTAATTCTGTTGATAAAGGCCAGACTGAGGCAGCACGCTCTTTGGGAATGGACAGCAAACAAACCTTGCGCTTTATTTTATTCCCACAGGCCATTAAAAACATCTTACCTGCTTTGGGAAATGAATTTGTTACCATTATTAAAGAATCCTCAGTGGTCTCAGTTATTGGGGTATCTGAATTAATGTTTCAAGCTGGTGTGGTTCAAGGAGCCAGTTTTAAACCTTTTTTACCGATTCTATGTATTTCTTTGATTTATTTTGTTCTGACTTTTACCCTATCCCGCTTAGTCGGTTTGCTTGAAAAAAAATTGGCTCTCAGTGATTAGTAGATTTGCAATTCCGTCATTCTCAGAAAAATGTATATATTCATTTGAAATTGAATAAATCCAACCAAAAACAGAAATGTCAGGGATTAAGTTGCATATTTTTTCATTTCATCATATAATATCTTATATTTAAACAATTATGCAGACGAGATGTAACTTCATTTTTTAGGGAATTATTTCGCAGAATGCATATAGATTAGGGGAATTATAATGAAAAGAAAACTAGTTAGCTTCGCGCTAACACTGGCGGTCCTTGTCTTTGGTACAACGACTGTCAAAGCTGATGAAAGTGATCCCGTGCTGGATCGCATTAAAGAGACAGGAAAGTTAACGATTGGTCTGTCCGCCGACTATCCTCCTTATGAATTTCATGCCACTGTTAATGGCAAAGATAAAGTGGTCGGAGCTGATATCTCCATGGGTCAAAAAATTGCCGATGATTTAGGAGTTGATCTGGCTATCGAAGAATTAGGCTTTGATGCTCTTCTTGGGGCCTTAAAGACCGGTAAAATCGATCTGATTATTTCAGGAATGTCACCTACGCCTGAGCGTCAGAAAGAAGTCAATTTTTCTGATTCTTACATTACAATCAATCAAAAAGTGGTCGTCCGCAAAGCCGACAAAGATATCTTCACTACGGTCAACGATTTTGACGGCTTGAAAGTAGCCGCTCAAAAACAAACCACTCAAGAAGAACTGGCTAAAACGGAATTAACTGGCGCCTCTGTTGTGTCTCTTCAAAAGGTCACAGATATTGTTTTGAACTTGCAAAATAAAAAAGTCGACGGGGCAGTAATTGAAGGCCCAGTAGCCGAAGCCTATGTGTCACAAAACCCAAGCTTAGCATTGACTGACATTACCTTTGAAAATGGACAAGCCGACATGGCCATTGCCGTTTCAAAAGATGCACCGGTTTTATTACAACGGGTCAATGAAACAGTTAAAGTCATTCAAGATGAAAACTTAATGGAAGATTATAAAAAAGAAGCGGGTAAATTAATGTTTAGCGAAGAAAGCTTCTTTAAAAAATATGGCTTTAACTATGTAAAAGGTGCTGGTTACACCATCTTCCTCGCTTTTGCTGGTGTCCTAGCTGGTGCGATTATCGGCGCTGGCTTGGCCTTGATGAAATTGTCTAAAACCAAACCACTAAAATGGTTGGCGGTCATCTACATTGAATACGTCCGCGGAACCCCATTACTGGTCCAAATATTTTTAGTTTACTTCGGCTCAACTGCTTTAAATTTAAATGTCAATGCCTTAACGGCTGGTTGTATCGCTCTAGCTCTTAATAGTGGCGCCTACGTGGCAGAAATTATCCGCGCCGGCATTAACGCTGTTAATAAAGGTCAATTAGAAGCGGCTCGTTCACTAGGAATGAACCAACTAGAAGCCATGCGCTTTATCATCATGCCTCAAGCGATTAAGAATATCTTACCCGCTTTGGGAAATGAATTCGTCACCGTTATAAAAGAATCCTCTGTCGTATCTGTTATCGGCGTATCTGAATTAATGTTCCAAGCAGGCGTCGTTCAAGGTGCCAGTTTCAAACCATTTTTACCGATAGTTCTCGTATCGATGGTCTACTTTGTGTTAACATTTACCCTATCTCGTTTAGTCGGGGTAGCTGAAAGGAGAATGAGTACAAGTGATTAAAATTTCTAATTTACATAAAAGCTTTGATAAAAATGAGGTGCTAAAAGGCATTGATTTAGACATAAAGGCCGGCGAGGTCGTGGTTATTATCGGCCCTTCAGGAAGTGGTAAAAGTACCTTTCTCCGTTGCTTAAACTTGTTAGAAGAACCGACAAGTGGCACAATTGAATTTGAAGGACAAGACTTAACCGATAAAAAAACGGATATTAACCAACTGCGCCAGAAGATGGGCATGGTTTTCCAAAGTTTTAACCTCTTCCCTCATAAAACCGTCTTAGATAATTTAACGATTAGTCCGATTCAAGTTAAAAAGCAAAGCAAAGAAGAGGCTGAGAAAAAAGCCACTGAGTTATTAGCCAAAGTCGGTCTCCAAGATAAAGCAACAAGCTTCCCTAGCAGCTTATCAGGTGGACAACAACAACGGGTGGCCATTGCCAGAGCCTTAGCCATGGATCCTGATGTGATGTTGTTCGATGAACCCACTTCTGCCCTTGACCCAGAAATGGTTGGCGAAGTATTAGCCGTTATGAAATCACTGGCTGAATCTGGGATGACCATGGCCATTGTCACCCATGAAATGGGCTTTGCTAAAGAAGTTGCCGACCGAGTGATCTTTATGGATGCCGGCATTATTCAAGAAGAAGGCACACCGGAAGAAATCTTCGGTAACCCTCAAAACCCACGTACACAAGACTTCTTAAGTAAAGTCTTATAAAAATAAAAAGCAGTGACTCACGTTCGTGTGAGTCACTGCTTTTTATTTTAACCTGCTCTAAACTTCTCTAAGCCATAGATCGCTTCACTAACCACTTCCGGGGTAATCTCTTCTTTCATAAAATGAATGGGCTCTCCTGAGGCAGCTGCCTTCTCACTGACTAAGCCCACTTCTTCAATCGTCAAATCCAATCCTAGCTCATGTAAAGACGTTGGCAACCCTAATTCTTCATAAAATGGCAGCAAGGATTCCAGTTCATCCCATTTCCCCTGGATTAGTAGCTGGACTAAAATTCCATAAGCCACCTTATTTCCATGAAGCTGTTGACCCGATTCAGGAAGATACGTTAACGCATCGTGAATCGAGTGAGCGCCAGATGAACGGCCATATTCATCGCCAAAGCCACCGACCATCCCTGCCACCATAATAATGGTCTCGATCACATCAACAAAGGCTTTATTTAAGGTTTGATTTTCCAGTGCCTCAACTGCTTCACGGCCCTTAGCCAGTAAGACGTGTTGGCATTTTTTAGCGGCAAAATGGGCCACTTCCACCTCTAAAGGCAAGTTTCGGCGATGACTAATAATCGCATCCGCCTCGTACCACTTAGCTAGAGTGTCACCAATTCCAGCTACCAGCAACTCTTTTGGTGAATCTAAAATCACTTCTGGATCAATTAATGTCAATGCAATGGCACGATTATAATAATCCATCCGTTTCAAGCTGCCTTGTTCATCGTAAATCACACTTAAAGGCGTGTAAGCCGCACAGGTCGAGGCGAGAGTCGGTAACATAACGACTGGCAACAATAAATTAAAGGCCACCCCTTTAGCTAAGTCTGAGACCTTCCCACCACCAACCGCCATGATACAATCCACATCCTGAGCAGTGGCAATTCCTTCAAAATAGGCAATATTCTCATCCGTACACTTTTTGCGGTAATCATAAAACATAAACTCAATCGCCGTATCTGTCGGGAAATGCTTTTTCGCCACTTCCCATGACGCTTGTCCATGTAATACTAATACTTTTTTTAGTTGTCTTTTGGTTAGTTCTGCTTCTAGCTCCTGCCATGCACCAACGCCACAAATAAATTCTTGGGGCCCACTTTTAACACTCAAAAAGTTCTTCATCTCACTACCTCCACCTTCATCTATTCATAAAACTCAATATTTTAGCTGTTGATTTACATTATACCGTTTATCCAACAATTTTTCACTACTTTCGTAACGTTTTTTTATTCACACAGCAAATAACTATTGAATATTTATGCAAAATAAGATACAATCAATTTTATAGTTAAAGGCATCTCAGTCTTGAACATCTGGGTATCCGCCAAAAGAATAGGAGAGTCACGTTATGAAAAAGAATACATCGAAAATTTTATCCGCAATCATTATTGCCATTGCCCTGTTAATCAGCTCAGTTCCAGTACAAGCTGCTGAAACCGATTCTTATTATGACAACATTCAGAAAAAAGGGGAGCTGGTTGTAGGGCTATCTGCCGACTACCCGCCATACGAATTCCATGCCACAGTTGATGGAAAGGATACAGTTGTCGGATTTGATATCGCCATCGCCCAGAAAATTGCCGATGATATGGGTGTGAAATTGAAAATACAAGAATTAGGATTCGACGCCTTACTAGGTTCCTTACAAACTGGTAAAATAGATATTATTATATCAGGAATGTCCCCAACGCCCGAGCGCTTAAAAGAAGTTAATTTTTCAAATACTTACATGTATGTTCAACAAAAAGTCGTCATTCGCAAAGAGGATGCTGACAAGTTCAAAACAACTGCAGATTTTAACGGTGTTGGTGTGGCCGCTCAAAAACAAACAACCCAAGAAGAATTGGCTCAAACTGAATTAACGGGATCAAAAGTGACCTCCCTACAAAAAGTACCTGAGATGATTTTAAGTCTACAAAATAAAAAAGTAGACGCTCTAGTTCTGGAAGGTCCTGTTGCTGAGGCTTACTTATTACAAGATAAACGTTTGATTGCCAGTGACGTAGAATTTGAAAATGGCAATAAAGAAACAGCGATTGCCTTACCAAAAGAAGCTCCTGTTCTAGAAGAAAAAATCAATGGGACACTAGCTGATATTGAAAAACAAGACCTAATGCCTGGCTACATTGAAGAAGCCAGTAACTTAATGTTTAATGAAGAAAGTTTTTTCCGAAAATATGGCTCCTACTACTTAAAAGGCGCAGGTTTCACTATTTTAATCGCCTTTGTAGGTGTGCTTTTTGGTTCAATAGTCGGTGGCCTATTAGCTTTATTAAAACTATCTAAAAATAAACTGTTGCGCTTTATTGCCATGGCTTATATTGAATACGTTCGCGGCACCCCCCTTTTAGTCCAAATATTCTTAGTTTATTTTGGCTCAACTGTCATCGGTCTTGAATTAAATGCAATTGTTTCCGGCTGTGTTGCCATGGCGCTTAACAGCGGTGCTTATGTGGCTGAGATTATTCGTGCAGGAATTAACGGCGTGCCAAAAGGCCAAGTCGAAGCCTCTCGCAGTTTAGGTATGAACCAACGACAAGCCATGCAATTTATCATTTTACCACAAGCCATAAAAAACATTTTACCAGCACTAGGCAATGAGTTTGTCACCATTATTAAAGAATCATCCGTTATGTCCGTTATTGGCGTATCTGAGCTAATGTTCCAATCAGGGGTGGTTCAGGGAGCTAGCTTTAAGCCTTTCTTGCCAATCGTGATCGCCTCATTGATTTATTTTGTTTTAACCTTTAGTCTCTCTCGCTTATTAGCTGTATTTGAGAAAAAAATGAGTGCTAGCGACGCTTAATAAGCTAACATTGAGTGTTTAACAGAAAGGAATTTTATTATGATGTTTATCGAAGTTGCCAAAAAATTTCAAGAACCTGAGCAAAATTTATTAATGGAAATTGCCACCTTAGCAAAAGCAACACCTGACCTGATTGATTTGTCACTAGGTGACCCTGATATTACCACTGACGAAGCCATTATCAATGCTAGCATGGTTGACGCCAAAGCTGGCCATACTCACTACACCGCTTCTGATGGTAGCCAAGAATTTTTAGAAGCCGTCGTGAATTTTTATCAACGACATTACGGATTGCATTTTGAAATTGACCAAATACGAGGAACAGTTGGTGCCTTGCACGGGATGTATTTAACCATGCAAGCCCTTCTTAACCCAGGAGACGAGGTCATCATCCATGAACCTTATTTCTCGCCCTACAAGGACCAGATTGTTTTAGCTGGTGGTCAGCCCGTCATTGTACCGACCTTTGAAGAAGACGGGTTCCAATTGAACTTATCTTTACTGGAAAAAGCCATTACGCCTAAGACAAAAGCAATTATCATTAACTCGCCTAATAATCCCACAGGAGCTGTTTTTTCTGATGATACCCTAAAAGGGATTGCCGACCTGGCCAAACAGCACAATTTTGTTGTTTTAGCCGACGAAGTCTATGAAGCCTTCTGTTATGAGCAAGAGTATACGCCCATGGCAACTTTCGCTCCTGACCATACGATTACCTTTAGCAGTTTTTCCAAAACCTTTGCCATGACCGGCTGGCGTATTGGTTATATGATTTCACCGGTACACGTTAATCAAGTCATAAAACAAATCAATGAAAGTGTCACCTATTCGGCACCGACTCTTTCTCAACAAGCAGGTATCTATGCCTTAAACCATTATCAAACCTTCGCAGAACAAACTAAAGAGCTTTTTGCAGAGCGGTTGTCTTACATCGAAAAGCGGATCAGCATGATTCCTTTTCTATCACTGACTCCTGTTAAAGGCAGTATCTATGCCTTCGTTAATATTGAAAAAACTGGCCTAACTTCTGTTCCTTTTACGGAAAAACTAGTGAAAGAGACACAAGTACTAGTCATTCCCGGTGAAGCCTTTGGCGACTCTGGCAAAAACTATGTGCGAATTGCTGCCACACAGGATTTAACTCAGTTAAAAGAAGCCTTTGATCGCATTGAACAACTAAGTTAGTCTTAAAGACACCGCCTACTGACGGTGTCTTTTTTTGAATCAACCAGTCACCATGTCTCTAACACCCAATCCTAATTACTACAGTAATCTTTCAACTTCTTGTATAATATAACTAACAAGAAGCTGATGTTGAGGTCAGTGCGTGACAATTAATTGGAGATGAAAAAAGACTAGAGAACGTTGAGGTGTTGAGTATGAGATGGCGTGGCGACAAGCAAAGTAAAAACATTGAAGATCGAACAGGTAGTAGCAGTGGAGGCGGACTTCCTTCAGGTAATTTAATTAAGGGGGGAGGCATTGGTACCATCATTGTGTTAGCTTTGGTTTTCCTGTTTAGTGGCGGTGATTTATCATCTGTTTTAAACTCCCTTTCCCCTGGAACTGGCAGTACGACTCCACAGCCACAATCTGAGGAAATGATTGAGCGCAAGGAATTTGTTTCTGTTGTTTTCGCACATCTGGAAGATTATTGGGGAGAAGAGTTTGCTGAAGCGGGGAAAAGTTATCAACAACCGACGATGGTTTTCTTTTCCGGCAATGTTCAAACAGCCTGTGGGCCTGCCACATCAGCTGTAGGTCCCTTTTATTGTCCGGGAGACCAAGATGTTTACCTCGACCTTTCCTTTATGGATGAATTAGCAACTGATTTTGATGCCAGTGGCGATTTTGCTATGGCTTATGTGGTCGCTCATGAAGTGGGCCACCATGTCCAGCAACAGCTCGGAGTTTCAAAACAAGTTCAAGCACTTCGCAATAAATTATCGGAACAAGAATATAATCAATACCAAGTTCGGATGGAACTTCAAGCCGATTATTACGCCGGCGCTTGGGCCAAGTACATCGAAGGTCAAACCTTTGAAGGTCAACCGATTTTAGAAATTGGCGATATTGACGAAGCCTTAGTAGCTGCGAACAGCATTGGCGATGATACCCTGCAAATGAAAGCCCAAGGTTATGTGGTGCCTGAGCGATATACTCATGGTACATCACAACAACGTAAAAGCTGGTTTGCCCGCGGTTATGAATACGGCGATTTTCAACACGGTGACACCTTTAACACCAGAAACTTGAATCTAAACTAAAAAAATGCCTGACACTTTTGTTCGTGTCAGGCATTTTTCAATGTTATAAATTCAAAACTAATTACCTCACTTGATAAAATTGGTCATCTTCAGGATTCACTTGAAGAACAAAAGAAATTTTTCCCAAAAGTGTGGTTTTATAATGCTCAACCTCATCTTCCCCTATTTGTACCACTAAACGCTTATTTCGTCGTGCAAGATGTGAGGCAACCCCAAACTTTTGGCAATAAAAGACTTCTTGCCTCAATTGTCTGCGATAGTGTCTCGTGACTTGTAAGCAATTATTTACTACTACGCCTGTCACTAACTGGCGTTTATAAGGTTTTAGACATTGGGTTTTGGCATCACTTAACTCAAATTGATAGGTGGCTAAAAATGATCGCACCTTATTAATAACTGTCCGAGGTTGAAAGTCGCCAGAAAAGGTCCTATCGTCGCAATAACGCGTATAGTTAATATGACGGTTTTCACACCACTGCCCCATATAATCATCAAAGGAGCGCATGACCCTATTAGAAATAACAGGCGATGTCGGTGCGCCTTGAGGCAGTGTCGCTCGGAAACAACAGAGAGACGTCAACAACATTTGGAAGTCAGGAGGGTAATAATAGTTGGGAAATGCACTGGCCATCACTTGATTAAACTGAATACTCCAAAAAAAGTCTTCAATATCCAATTTTAACACCTGTGCCTGACCCAGATGTGGGCGGGCATTCTCAGCTAGCGTCGCCCTTTTATGATAAGCGGTGGCATAAGGCGGTAATGTTAGTTGACTCAAAAAATGCTTTAAAAGGTTCCGTTGAACTTATTTTAATAACCGATCCGGGGCATAAATTTGCCTAATGTCACCATTTTTCTTATGGGACGGGATTAACTGATAATGAGAGTCCTGATGATTGGAAAGTGAATAGAGGGTGGCTAATTACTTCTGACGTGACCACTCTGGTGCTAATAGATTTAAGGATAAAAGCATCTCTTGAGACTGTTTAGCCGTATTATACTTCCATAAGGACATTTTTCTCACAAAGCTTCCCCCCAATGTAAACTAACAGAGACAATACAACAAAATGATTCCGAAGTGATGGAGCGGTACTATGGCAGAGCCGAAAGCACGCCTTGCGTGAGGATGTACACCACTATGTACATCGTCTAACACTACATATTCAGAATAGCGACTCGCCATTCCTCTAGTTTCCTAGAAAGGCTATTGTCTCTGTTATTTAGTTAAAATTATAGCCCCTTTTTCAACAATTAAAAAGGGGTAAACAGGAATCTTCACCTTGGAAAATATCTGTATTTACTTACTGTTGTTCTCGCCTAGCACGCATCTCCTTTTGTAATTTTTTTTGCGCTTTCTTTGACCCTCGTTCTAAATCCCGTTTTTCCTTACGATAACTGTAAGAAGTGAATAGACTATCTAAATCGTAATCAGAAGGATAAAGCTGAGCTGCTGGCAATTCAAGCTTAAGTCGTTTTTTAGGCACCTCAATTAACTCTTTGTTTAAGAGAATCGTGACTGTCTGTAATTTGACCTCTTCTGCAAAAACAATCGCCGTTTGACTGGTTTCCAAATAAAGAACCCGATCCCCTTTTGAAAAAGGCGGGGTTTCCTTTGTCTGATCGCTTACTAGAGACGCCATTTTAGGACGTTGTGGCCGTTTTTCCAAATGATACTCGCGATTATCCAAATAGTTCTGAGCCGTTTCAACCACTTTAATATTTAAAGCCATTTTATTCGCAATCCAAAACGCATTACTCTCTCCCGTCTCCCCCATAATTAACTCGTAACGGGGTGATAAAGTGGCTGCATCAAACGCCATGGCGGCGGTGATAAAATCAGGATGTAAAGTGGAATACCGTTTAATTTCGCCATAATGAGTCGTCGTGACGACGGTGCACCCCTTTTGATAGAATGCTTCCATAATCGCGATGGCCAATGCGGCTCCTTCATTTGGTTCTGTACCACTACCTAATTCATCGAGCAACACTAAACTATTGGCTTTAGCTTCTTTCATAATGGCAGAAATATTACTCATATGACCTGAAAAAGTACTCAGAGCATTTTCAATACTCTGTTGATCGCCAATGTCCACAAAAATCTGATCGTACAACGCAACTTCTGTTCCCTCAGCGGCCATAATCTGCATGCCAATCATCGTTTGCAAGGTGATAAGTCCCAGGGTTTTAAGGACGACTGTTTTGCCTCCAGCGTTAGGACCAGTAATCGTTAAGGCTTGGTATTCTTCACCTAAAGTCAAATTTAACGGAACAGCCGCCTCTCCCAGTAAAGTATGTTTCACACTAACAAAGTGAGTATAGCCATCTTTATTAATTTGCGGTTCCCGTCCATTTATATCCCGACTGTATTTACCTCGAGCGAAAATCACATCATATTCGGCTATAATGTCGATATTTAATTTCACAGTAGTCATCTGTTCGGCAATCATCCCTGTTAATGCCGATTGGATTTGATAGACCTCGCCACTCTCTGCTAATTTTAGGCCATACAACTTATCGTTAAGATTGGCCACGCCAGCCGGTTCAATAAACACTGTCGTTCCTTTGCTGGAAGTATCGACAATGGTGCCACTAATTTGATTTTTATACGTGGCTTTGATTGGAACCGTGAAACGTTCATTTTTCTTCACGATAATAAATTCTTGAATCTTACTTTTATTGCTACTGTTTCGCAGAAATTTGCCTAATTTTTCTTCGATCTCGCGCTCGCACTCCTGAATCCCTCTGCGGATTTTTCGTAGCTCACGGCTGGCTTCTGTATCCACTTGATTATTGCGGATTGTTTGATAAATCTCATCCTCTACGCCAGTAAACGTTTGAATGGCTAAGCTGTAATTGGCCAATAAAGGGGAAATACTTTTATTTTTTTCCATAAATTGTTGAATTAGACGACCGCTACGCAGGAAATCAGCGTAATCAATCAATTCATGCGGCTCTAGAATAAACCCTTTCTCCACTTGATTCGTCAGGTGTTCGATATTACTTAAGCCCATAAAGGGAACATGCAAATTAGCTAATAACAAGGTTTTCGCTTCCGCTGTTTCAGTTAATCGATTTTTTACGATTCCCAGATGACTGCTTGGTGTCAGTGTTTCCACCCTTTTTTTCCCATAAGAACTAATGGCATAGCCTTTAAGTTGTTCAATAACTTGATTAAATTGTGTTTTTTCGATTGTTTCTTGATTCATGATGTTCTCCTTAATCACAATAGCAGCTGGACCGCTATTTATCAGTTTTTTTGTTCATTCCTGTTAGTCCCTAGAGTCTAGTGCTAGCCCTTTAGGACAGGATTAGTTTATCGGTTGATTGTGGCTAACTAGGCAGCTACCTTAAAGATACTCATTTGTATTTTGAATGAGTAGGATAACGAAAAAGAGCCAAGGATAAATTCCCTAGCTCAAATAAACTATAAAAAAATAGTCCTTCTTCTTGAGTAAGTTCAGTATCTTTTGAGGTCACTAAATAAATGTCCCTTCGAACAAAATTTATTTAGTCTTTAATTACCTAGTTAGATACCGCTACACTCACAAAAAGCACTCCTGATTGATTTATTGGTTATTCTTATGACATTCAAAATAGTCACTCAACAAAAGTATACAATGTTTTTAATCAAACGTCAATTTAATTTAACCTACTTTTAGTTAAGATATCTCCAATTCAGGGGCTTTTAACACCCATTTTCTTGATTTATGTTATACTTATATCAAGGAGATGATAGATTATGGCCCGTAAAGACAGATCGATTGTCAGTATAAAAAATGATATTTTAACTTCCAGACTTTATGTTGAGGAAGGAAAACTCATCGTGATTCAAAACAACTCTGAACGAGTAGTATACGAGGGTGTTGATTTTTTTGATCTCACGATTGAAGGAACGACCTTAATCTTAAACTTCTCGGTCTTAGATGAATCTGAAAAATATGATCATTCTCTTGATCTTTCATTTGTCAATAACGTGAATCAGGTAAACGTTCAACTACAATAAAAAAAGAGACAAAGGACAGCCGCCCTTTGTCTCTTTTTTAATCCTTGCGATACGTTAAGCCAATCCCTTTAATAAAATTACGAGCAAAGTTATCCCCGCACATTTGGTAATTGCGATGGCCTTCTTTTCTCAAAATGGCACCTAATTCACTTTCCGTCACCGTTAACCCTGACTTACCGATAATCTCGACCATGTCTGTACTTGTTAAGGCCAAAGCAATTTTCAGTTTTTTCATCATGACGTTATTACCATTTTGATGAGTCATGCCCAATGGAGCTGGCTTCTCGACTTCACCTGGTTTTAATGGTCGCTTGCCACGTTTAAATGTGATTAGCCCATTATAAAAAGTTTCAAGTGTTTTGTTATCAATATCCACTTCATATAAATTTTCAGGGTACTTCTCATCTTCTGTTGCCGGGTTAGGCACTCTTTTTAGGAATAGAGCCACCTCTTCTTTACTTAATGTCATACCGCCTAGTTCAAATATTTGGACCATTTCTGGATCTTTAATATCAAGGGCATATCTCAGTCTGACAAGTTTATCATTGTTATTCATATCCGCACCTACCTTATTCAAAAGTTTTAGCGCCGCCTCTTGCCTTAGCAAAGGTCAGTCGCAAAACCAGACATTTATTGTCTCTGTTTTAGTATAATACGAATGGCCTGAGAATGCACCACTATTTATTATTTATAATAATTCTTTTGCCAATAAACGGTATGTTTGAAGTCTTTTTTCTTGGCTGTGAGTAATACTAACAATCATCGCTTCATCAAAACCAAATTGCTCCCCTTCTTGACTGAGTTTGTCACTAATCAATTTAGGCGTCCCAATCAGATGACGATGATGACGGTCATCCGCTAATTTCATCTTATCCACCTCTGTTAGACGCCGTTTAATGTCTTGAGCCCCTTCTGGCGTTAAGAAATCTAACTTGCCGCCTTTGGACAGCATCAGACGGTGAATTTCAACCGGTCCCGCTTCATAATCCGCTTCTTCCTGAGTCTCCGCCACCGTCGTCATATACGCCACATTAATTTCTGGTTTTTCTGCATAATAAGAGGGCTCAAAAAAATTACGATACGTATCAAATATCTCTTTCGTCATGCCACCCATAAAAAATTGCGCAAACGAATAGCTAATCCCCATTCGACCAGCTTCCATGGCGCTGTTGCCGCTGGAACCTAAGAGCCAGGCTTCGGGCAAACTAACCTTTACTGGGGAAGCCAATGTCTCCATGTAAATTAAATCTTCAGGCTGCTGATCACGAATCAGATCCAAGGTGATCAGCAATTTTCGATACATATCGTCATGTTTGACCATATTCCCTGAAGCTAAGGCCTTTGCTGAACGCATATCACCACCTGGTGCCCGACCAACACCAAAATCGATTCGCCCAGGTGCTAAGGCACTCAACGTTTTAAATACTTCAGCCATTTTTAAAGGTGAGTAATGCATCATCATGGTACCACCCGTCCCAAGACGAATATTTTTTGTGACTGCTGCTGCATAGGCGGTAATAATTTCTGGTGCCGAACTGGCGTAGCTTGCACCTCCGTGATGCTCGGCAAACCACATCCGTTCAAAGCCAAGTTCATCTGCCAATTGTGCTAATTCTATGGCTTTCTCAACCGCTCCAACGGCAGTCTTACCTTCCGTTACCGGTAACTGGTCTAATACACTTAATTTCATTTTGTCCTCCTTAAATTAGGTCTTCTATCATTATAACTAATTTAAAGTAAGAAAGATAACAATTGGATTAGCGAATCTTTAAGGCATGTCAAATTTCCACATTTCCAATTTTCCTCCAAGATTTCCTTTTTTGGCTATAGATTCCCATTTTCAAAAGATAATTAATTTATTTACCTTTTTACAATAATAAATTGAGTTCTTCATCGATTTGATTTGGCTATAATAACACCTGACTTCTACCTAAAAAGATCTATAAAACCTGTTCTTTGTATGAAAAAAATAATTGAGTTTCGTTTTTGTGTTATATGACAACATTTCCAGACTCGCTGCAATCAGCAAAATAATGATTATCCTCAACAAATAATCATGAAACATGACAGTAACAGCTATAACAATATACTGCTTTCCGAGCCTATTTAACTAACTTACAGTGGCGAAATGTTCTGCCATCTTAATCTCTATCAACTTATTACTGATGAGGTATTTTGTCATAAACCATAATCCCCTATTCCCCCCAAAGCATAAAAAACGTAAAAACAACTAAGTTACCAACTCTTAATCAACACAATAAGTTTAATAGTATAATAAAAAACATAAGGAAATTAGTATTATCCAATCGAAGCTAGTTATTAAATTTTTTTTTTGCTAAAAAGGATAAATTGGAAATCTGGAAATTTGCCTTAACATATATTTGAGTTAATAATGAAATTAGCTAATTAAACGTTTTTAAAACAATTAATTGAAGTCCATAACTAGATGCGTTCGAATGCGACCTTATTATTTTTTATTGTCATTTTAACCGACAACTATTAGCATAACTAGGAATCTATCTCATTTCAGCAAAATGTATACAAAATCAGACATGCGATAAACAACAGCTTGAAAACTTATGAATCTGTTTCATTTCGGATATATGCTAATTACAGCTCCTAATCAAATTTCTAACAGAACAATTCGCTCACAAAAAATGGGTGCAAATTGGTTACATAGCCATTTATTCTTTTGCATTTAGAATAACAAAAAAATAGAATCTGATAGTTTTAAGCATGTCAACCACTGTCAGTTCTATTTCCTAAATGAACTCTAATCAAGAAATCAATACGCAACTAACAAATAACTACAGGCACTCTTCCTTATAAACTAACATTTTTCTAAAACTCTCTTGCCAGTTCGAGCTCAACAGAGGTCGTTGGCGAATTTTCGGCTGGTGCCTCAAAATAAACAATGCTATTGTAGCCCATCGATACCCAAAAAGCCAACCCAAAATAATTTGAACCTGACACGAGTAGTTCGGATTGACTAATTCCTTTCTTTTTATAAATCGCGTCAAAAGCTAAGAGAGCTTCTTTCCCAATTCCTCTTCGTTTAAAGTCATCTCCGATATAAAAATGGAGAATATAATAATAGATCTTGGGTTTCTCCAATATCCAGGCATAACCAGCAACATCATTACCATAATAAATCGTATAGCAAGTTACCACTTCTTCTGGAGGAACACCAATATGCTCTCTAATATCTTCTAATGGCTTTAAAGGCCTTCTTCCTTCTACCTGCATAAAATGTGGACAGGCTTCTTCATATAAAAAACTCAAACTCGTTTTCTCTTGGAAAACGGACTGTGATACTCTTATTTTTTTCATTTTTTCTCTCCCTGACCTCATCCTTATTTAAGATAGGCTAGAATGTGGTTCATATTTCAGACTAATGGCTAAGTAAACTGGCGGTAAATAGAAACATAATAGTGACAATCGTTGCCAAAGTCCTTCCAATTGAAAGCCAAATAATTGTGACAATCCATTAATGGAAGAAAACAGGCAGGAAAGAAAAAATAAGCACAGGTACCTATTTTTGACCTTTGGCTCCCCATTCTTGCCAGACAAAATTCCTAATAGAAGTGGTACAAAAAGCATGCCAACGCTCCCAAAAAAGGAACCTACTTGATGGATAAACACGGAGACATTAAAACCGATATCTGCGCGATTCACACTAAATAATCCCGTCAGTATGCATTGGCCAATACCAAAAGCTGCCAAGGCAATAACTAATAAACTGGCTTTCGATTTTGAGACAGTCCGATACCGCTCATAAACTGTTGGCAAAGAAAGCAAAAGAATTGCGCCTGTGACAACCGCCGAGTAACGAAAAGCAGCTTCCACCGGGCTTCCTGCTTCACCTAAATCGCTAACAACTTGGTACAGAGATCGGTAGCTTGGGTAATAGAATGCCAACAGGTATGGAATCAAAAAATCACTCATTGAAAATGCCAATAAAAATAAATAGCCATTCTTTTTTAACATATTCATTCTCAGCCCCCTCGTACTAATTATCTTACTAACTTAATGATTTATCAAAACCATCTTAGAAAGAACATACCATATTATACTATAAACGACTTTGAAACAGCTACCTATCTAATTTTTTCGATTTTCTACAAAAAAAGACGACTTTTTTTACCACAAGTCGTCTTTTTAACTATTCTATAACACTAAACTTTAAGGCCTACTCTAAGAATTCAGCCATAATATGAGCAATGCCATCTTCATCATTCGTCAAAGTCACATGAGTTGCTATATCTTTTAATTCCTGAACAGCATTATCCATGGCAACCGCAAAACCAGCGTACTCCAGCATGGAACGATCATTATGACCATCTCCAACTGCCATCATTTCTTCTGGTTCAATTCCCATAGGCTGAAGAACTGCCGCTAAAGCTTGAGCTTTATCAACATTTTTCGCCGTAAATTCAAAATAGAAATCAGCAGTAAACATGGCATTTAATTCTTCTGCAAATGGAGCCATCATTTTTTGATGATTAGCAGCCAAATATGCTGGATCTCCTGCTGTTAATATTTTGCTTAGCTCATGATCGAGGAATTCAGCCAAATCCGCTTGCTCACAAAGTAAATAATTGCCACCTCGTGACTCGTACTCGATAATATTAATCTCTGTGCCTCGATAATTTATGGTATCAGCATAGACATTGTTAACATACATGTAGTTACCCTTATCAATCATTACCTTCACATCAAACTGCTTCATATGTTCTAGGACAGCTTTTCCTTCTGCAACCGTCATGGCACGACTGTAAAGCTCTTCCATTGTTTGGCAATCAATCACCTTTGCACCGTTATAAGAGACAAGCAACCCATGATGTTTGGCCATTTCTAGTTCTTCGGCATGTTGAATCATCCCAGTTGTTGGACGTCCAGAGGCCAGGACAAGTTTAACGCCATTTCTTTGGGCATCTATTAAGGCATCTTTTGTGCGCTTGCTTATTTTTTTATCACTGTTTAACAAAGTTCCGTCCATATCCAAAATAATCGCTTTAATCGTCATATATTTAGATCTCCTTTTCCTTAGTTCGTTACTATCATTGTATCATCAACTACCAACGATAGAAGTATCTCTCCAAAGATTGACATTATTTTTTCAAATAGCGAGGAGATCTTTGTCAATTTCGAAATATTATATCAGTTTTTTATTCATTTTTTGATAATTGGCTAATTTATAGCTAAGATTTTTTTCATAGTGATGATTAAAATAAATAGCATAGAGTGTGTCAAAGACCGTCAGTAAGGATAAGCGTGTTGAAAATGAAGACACTTTATCGTAATGATTTTCCACGGATGCCAGATAGAGTTTATGGGTAGCAAATTCAAGTAAAGGATTATCTTGAATCGAGGTAATTAGAATAATGGGGACCTTGTTTTCCTTTAGTAATTTGACCACTTCTCTAGTCGTTTGACCGCGTCCACCATATGAAACCACGATTGCCACATGAGTTTCATCACTATTAGCGGCAGATAAACGCTGGACATAATCTTCCTCTGGAACATTAATCAAGAGACCAATTTCCTGCATTTGAAACTTAAAGTTTTGAGCAAAAAACAAGTTGGCAGAAGCTGCGTAAACGTCGATTGTTTTCGCTTTTAGCAGCAATTTCCCGACCTCCAACAATTCATCAGGGTTTGAAAAACGGGCTGTTTCATCAATCGTGTACGAGTAAATTTTATTTAAATTGGTCATGATTTGATAAGGAGTATCAGACTCCACAATGGGATAGTCATAATCTATTTCAGCCTCTTGGTTAACGCTTCTGACACTGGAAGCCAATTCTATCTTTAATTCGGCAAAGCCATTCAGCCCCAGCTTATTGATTAAGCGATAAATCGTTGAAACAGAAACAAATGCCGCCTCTCCTAACTCGCCTGAACGATAGTTTATGACTTCTTTTGGGTTAGCGATTATATAGGCTACTAAGCTTTTTTCATTCGCAGTTAACTCTGTCAACTCTGACAGTTTCGTGATGATATTCATACGTCAATCTCCTTCACCAGATGTTGTTTTAATGTTAATAATCAAATTATACCATGTTTAACTGTCAGAAAAAGTCCTTGCTTGGGGGAATCAAGCATGCCATTTTACTCGCTAAATAACCAAGCAGAGAATAAAAAGCTTATTCCCTGCTTGGTTATTAGGTCATCGGGATTTCCAAGACCGTCTGATTTATGGCGCGCTCTTCTCCATAAAGCTTAACCACTACTTCTTCGCCTTCAACTATCCTCAATTGACTGAGTTCCTGACTGACTACCACTTCAATTAATTGCTCCTCATACGTGATCGTAAATCGATACCCTTGCCAATTTTTAGGAATCATTGGCGCAATCACTAATCCCTCGCCATCGGTTCTAACACCGCCAAACCCATAGACAATGTTCATCCAAGCTGCCGCTATCGAGGTTGTATGCAGTCCTTCCCGGGTATTTCGATTATAATTATCTAAGTCCATTCGAGTCGCAAAACCAAAAAAATCATAGGCTTCTTCTTTTTTGCCTAACTCCGCTGCCAATATGGAGTGAACCGATGGTGATAAGGACGATTCATGAATGGTTTTAGGCTCATAAAACTCATAATTAATTTTCTTTGATTGATAGGAAAAATCTTGATTGTGTAAAAATTGAAACATCAAGACATCAGGCTGTTTGATCATGTCATTCCGATATATCCGATCGTAAGACCAATGATTATATAATGGAAAGTCTTCAACTGGAATCTTATCAATCGGCAGATGAGGCAAATCGAAAAAGCCATCATGTTGCTCAATCACGCCTCTCTCATCGATCAATAACAAGGTTTCTTCTTCACAATGCCGCCAATTTTGGGCTTCTTCCTCGTTTAAGAACAGGTCATTTTTAAGCTCTTGATATCTTTCTGGTGCCTTTTCTTTTATTAGTGTCAACACTTCTAACGTATACTCAAAGGTTTTTTTTGCCATGTAATTTGTATAACCATTGTGATTTACCATCATTTGAAACTCATCAGGTCCCATCACGCCGTAAAAGCCAAATTTGCCAGTAGGACTCCAATCGCCTCGAGAGGCTAAGAATCGCGACATTTCAATTAGCATCTCAATTCCATGTTGAAACACGAAGGCCTGATCCCGTGAGACCTTAGCATAATGCCAAATTCCATAGGCAACACCGGTGCTGGGCTGAAATTGCAGACTGGCATGTTGCCACAAGGCGCTGGCCTCATTACCATTAAGGGTTGCGATTGGATAACAAGCCCCTTGACAATCCAGTTCTTTGGCTCGATGACGGGCTTGCTCCAAGGTGGAATAGCGAAACTCCAACAAATGACGAGCCGCTTTTAGATTAGTTAATAAATAGAAAGGCAGACAGCTCGTCTCCGTGTCCCAAAACGCATGACCGCCATAAGCTTCCCCAGTCAAGCCTTTTGCGCCAATATTATTAGTCGGATTTTGACCGTGATAGGTCTGCTGCATCTGGAAGATGCAATAGCGAATCCCTTGCTGATTAAGCTCGTCTCCTAAAATTTCGATGTCGTATTTTTGCCAGACATCTTCCCAATAACTTTTTTGTTTAATGACGGCGTGATCATAGCCTTCTGCCAACTGATTCTCTAGAGCGTCAATCCCTTTTTGCCAAAGTACCTCTGTTTCTTGCGATTGCTTATCAACTATATTAGTGACGTACTTTTGAATGGTAACGCCTTTCCCCTCTGCAAGTTTAACGTTTAACTTTCGGCCGATAAATTTATCCCTCTTCGTTATCACTGACGAAAGGGATTCATTGGTTCTGATGTCAAACCCACTAAAGATTTGTTGATTCGTTGTTAAGGTTTTGCCAATAACCCAGCCACCAAAAGAGGTCTCCCCCTTAGCTTGCTCCGTCCAAAAATTACCATTCTCAGATTGATGGATCGTATTAAAATCAAGACCTAATTCGACTTGAAGTTCTCCTTGAAAGTTCAAGGCTTCAACTTCCAACTGCTGGTAACCATAATAAGCCGATTCCATATGCAGAAACCGACGAAAGATTAGTTTTAGTCGTTTGCCATGATTAGTGGTCCAAATAAATTGCCGTTTCAATTGTCCTGTTTTAAAATCAAGCTCCCGATAAAAGGCCTCAATCTTAGAATGAGCTAAATCCAAGATTTCACCGTCTATTTCAATCTTCATCGACAACCAATCGACCCCATTGACCATAAAATGACTTCGCTTAATAATCCCCTTGTATTGAGCTTCTTGTTCTTTTAAGCTGTACTCATAAACACCATTAAAATAACTGCCCAATAAGCTTTCTCCGCTGTAACCTTCTTCAAAATAACCTCGGACACCTTGATATTCATTCCCTAAAGAAAAGATGGACTCTGATACTTCACTTCGCGAAGGGTCAAAACCCTTTTCACTAACCTTCCAAGGCTCCACTTGATAATAAACATCTGCTATTTTCGCCATACATTTCTCTCCCACTAAAAAACCACTGACATCCATGAGTCGTGGTTTTTCAATTTATCCTACTCGTTCTTGGTCGTTACTGTTTCCCTGACAATCAAGCTGCCATACAGTTGGGTAATCTGTTGGGGATTTTCCTCTTTATCAATGATGTCTGCCAAGAGTTGCATGGCCTGTTCCCCTTTACTTATTTGATCCAGGCGAATCGTTGTTAGAGGTGGATCATTTAAAGCGGCGTACTTAATATCATCAAAACTGATAATCGAGGTTTCTTCCACCTTATATTGCCCTGCTTGCTTAAGAAAATAAATAAACTCCATCGCTAGATAATCCGCTGATACTAAGACGGCGCTATACTCCTTGCCATGGCTTAACATCAGTTGAAAATCCGCTTTATTAAACATCAGTGTTTCTGATATTTTCAATTGATGGTCTTCTAAAGCCTTTTGATACCCTAAATACCTTTGCTGAATAACCCCTGGAAAACGATTATCAAAGACATGGGATAAAAAGGCAATCTCTTTATGACCATTTTCAATCAAATAACTCGTTGCAGTATAAGCAGCCTGAAAATCGTCAGTATTGATGAAATACCTTTTTGGATACTCTTCCATATGGTCGTAAACGCGAGCATCTAAGTGGGTGTCTATAAAGACAATCGGACTTTGGACCGCCTGATTAATTTCTTCAAATAATTCTTGAGAAAATCCAACCGCAATAAAGCCATCAAATTTCCAGTTTTTTTGTACCGCTAAAATATCATGTTTTGAGATAACATTATGAATCAGTGTAAAAAAACCGGCTTCTTTCGTTTTCCGCTCAATTCCCTCTAATATTTCTGTTACGAAAGGATCGGAAAAGTCTAGCCTTGGCGTATCGGAAAAATAGAGCAAACCAATTAAGCGAGAAGATGATTGAACCAGAGCTCGAGCATTCATATTAGGTGAATAGTCATATTTTTTAATGATTGCCTCGATAATTTGCCGTTTTTCATCTGATACACGATGAGCTTTATGATTAATCACATTTGAAACCGTCGTTAGACTGACACCTGCTTCTTGTGCGATTTGTTTAATTGTTACATTCATTCCACTCACCTAACCTTTTTTTAGTTTTGCCCGTAGGCTGACACTTCTTATTATAACAGTCTTCTCAAGGGCTTCCCACTTATTTTACAGAGCCACTCGCAACCCCAGCAATAAATCGTTTTTGGAAAACCAGATAAATGATAATCACTGGAATAATCGAAATAGACGTGGCCGCAAATAACCCACCGTAGTCAGTTCCATATTGGCCATTAAACATGCGTAACCCAACTGAGAGCAATTGCTTGTTCTCATCATTAATCATCAGATAGGGCCACAAAAAATCTTCCCAACTCCAAAGGAACTGAAAAATCGCTAAACTGGAAATCGTGTTGGTAGACATCGGAATAATGATTCGGTGGAAAATATAAAAATCACTGGCCCCATCCACTCGTGCCGCTTCCAGCATCTCATCAGATATCTGACTGATGCCCTGACGGAACATAAAAATCCCAAAGCCACTGACCATTGACGGAATAATCAATGATTTATAAGAATCCAGCCACCCAAAATCAACCATCATCTCATATTTAGGAATAATCGTTACTGCCCAAGGTAACATCATGGTGCTTAAGACGACGCCGAATAACAGATTTTTCCCTTTAAAATTGAATTTAGCAAAGACAAACCCGACTAAAGCACTGGTGTAAATAATAATCGTCGTAGTCAAGACGGAAATAAACAAACTATTAAAGAACATCCGCATAAAATTAAATTTTTCTTGAACACTTGTGTAGTTGCCAAAGGTCGTCGGAATCGGAAACAGTGAGCCCCCTATTTTGACAATGTCACTGTTTGGCGCAAAGGATGAAAGCAACATCCAGATAAATGGCACTATCGTAATGAATGCCAGTATCAGCAAAACAATGGTTAATACAACTGACTTTGCTCGTTTCATTTATCTGACCTTCCTTTCTCCAGTTAGTTTGAACATCATCACGGTTAAAATACCAATAATCACAAATAAAATAATGGCCATGGCCGAAGCAGCACCAAAATTATACTTAACAAAAGCTTCATCAAAAATCAAATATGAAATGACATAAGTAGACGTTCCCGGTCCCCCCTCAGTCATGATCAGGATTTGGATGTAGGCTTGTAAATAAGTAATCAATGAGGTAATTACCACAAATAAAGTGGTGGGTTTTAAGAGAGGCAAGGTCACCTTAACAAACTTTTGCCAGCCTGTGGCGCCATCAATATCCGCTGCTTCAAAAACATCCTCAGGAAGCCCCATAATACCGCCGAGAAAAATCACAGTAGCATAACCAAAATCTTTCCAAATCGTCATAATAATAATGGCAGGTAATGCCCAGGAACTGTTTTTTAACCAATTAATATCCAGATTGAAGACTTTATTAATTAAGCCAAACTGTGGATCAAACATCCACATCCACACAAAGGACACTGCAACTAGCGGTGTAATTGTTGGCATATAGAACAAACCTTGAAAAAAGGTTTTAAATCTAGTTAATTTTGAGGATAATAACATCGCTAATCCTAACCCAATAACCAGACGAAAGACGACTGAGAAGAAAGCAAACACAAACGTATTTTTCATAGAGTTCCAAAAAGCGCTACTCGTTAAGACGTTTTTAAAGTTTTCCAAACCAATAAAGTCATACTTGTCTATTAAGGGATTCCAATCATGCAAACTACCTGCAAAGGCCTTGTATATCGGGTAAATTAGGAAGATTGAGAAATAAATAATCAGCAAAATGACGGTCATATTTCTCAAGTTGAACCAACTATTGCTAGTCTTTTTTTGCATAAAACTCACCTCTTTCTTTTTCTAATTAACAGGTCCCTCTAAATAATAGTTAAAAGGAGCCGTCTAAAATCACATTGACTGATCATTTTTCGGCTAAAGTCGTCTCCAATGATGGTCTCGACTTTAGCCGACACTATTACTTAGCTTCCTTTATAAATTGATAGGTGGACTCTACTGAAACAAAATCAGAATTTTTCATTTCTTTCTCCATCTTCTCTTGTCCTTCTTTAACTGATGCCTTTAAATCCTTTCCGTTAAATAAGACATCTTCCATGGTTTGTGTACCGGTGGTTTCAACGGTCGCAGGGAATGGTCCCGGCCAAATCAAACGATCAACACGCGGCGCTATCGCGCCAAGTACTGGATTATCTAAAATATCTTGATCCTCAGCTAAGGACTTTTTAGTTGGAAACGATGCTAAGGCCAAGGCCCCTGTCTTAGAATAGTCATCATTGGCTAGACAATAATTCAAGAAATCCTGGGCTATAGCTTGTTGCTCGTCTGTTTGATTTTTATTTATCCCAGGTGTGCTCTCACCATTGTAGCGATCATAAGCCATTGGTACTTCTGCCGTTGGCGTTGGTGTTGGGAAAACCCCATAATCGATATCTGGGTAATTGGTATCCAACTCATTGAGGAACCAGCCCCACTTATAGACCATGCCGCTTTGACCATTACCAAAGCTTTGACTGGATTCTGCGCCGAAGTCCTTTGAGCCAACATTGTCTTTTTCATAAAGATCAATTAGAAATTGTAAATTTTCTTTCGTTGAAGCGTTGTCATAATTAACCATTTTGCCATCATCTGTAAAGAGACGTTCACTTTTTTGATAATTTAAGCCTTGATACAAGGCACTGTAGGTTTCACCATTCCAGTTAAATCCTGCTTGTGTAATCTTGTCGCCTTCTTTTTTCGTTAATTTCTTGGCTACTTCTCTAAACTCATCCCACGTTTTCGGAATATCCTTATCGCTTAAACCTGCCTCTTTCCAAAGGGCTTTATTATAATAAATATTTCCCGTGTTAATCATACTATCAATATAATAAACCTTGCCATCAGCAATATGAGGATCTACAGAGGTGAAGTCTGCTTGTAAATCTGCCACAGCCACTTCATATGGCGCTAAATAAGGCGATAAAATATCGTGCTGAGAGTTGTGAATATTAAAGACTGCTGGGCCATCTTTCCCTTTTAATGCCAAAGGTAGTTTTGTCCAATAATCTTCCCAGGGATGATTAACCACTTTAATGGTAACGTTTGGGTACATTTTTTCATATTCTTTTGCCATAGTAATAGCTGGATCTCCTTCGTTCCAAGTCCAATACTGAATATTAATAGGTTTTCCATCATTAACGAGCTTATTTGGATCAAATTTGACAGCCTCACCAATGACCTCCATCCCTTTGTCTTCTTTTGTATCAGTCGTTCCCTCAGCCTTTTTCGCCCCTCCAGATGAACAGGCTGCCAAACCTCCAACAACTAAGACAGACATTAACACAGCTAATAACTTCTTTTTCATAGGGTGTTCCTCCTTTTAGTTTAACGTTAAACTTCAACTTACAAATATAGTTTAACGTTAAACTTAATCCTTGTCAACGCTTTCTTTATTTTTTATTATAATTAGAACCATAAGTGAATGTTTACCTAAAGAAATACTTTGTGTTGGTGAGCTCTTTATAAGATGGATTGGTTAGTTTTTAAGTGGTGTTAGTTGACCTAGATAATTCCCAATAGGTTGTAGAGATAAAAAGCTCCTAAGCTATACTAAAATATTAAAGCCACAATTAATACTTTGACTAATTGTCAGTATTTTTCGCTTTTTTTTTTTAAGGCAATTTAAAGATTATTAACAAACACTTATTTTACAGTCTATTTCGCTACTCTATCAAAGACAACCTAAATAAAATCAATGATTAAGTTAACTATGCAGGTGTTATCTTGCAAATAAAAAAATCAAATAGACGTCACAAGGACTGGCAATAAGGCTCAGCGTTGATACTAAACGATAAATAAAAATCAGTTCAACCGAGTTTTATTCTTTATGATAGTTAGACAATTTCTTTTTACGATGTAATCATTGAATTCTGCCTTGATTACTTAGATATATCTTAAACGCAGCCTTTATTTTCTACTTTCGTAGAACTGCTTTACTCATTTTCCTCTAGTAAGATGCTACAGCAATTCTTTTAGACTCTTAATATTCCGCAAAAGCACGACTTGACATTTTTATAATACGTCCCCATAATAAAAGAACCAACCCAACTTTAATAACGTTTTTTTATGATAGGTCTTATTAGGGCATTTCACGGCCCTCTTTTGTTACAATAGCTCTGATGGACACTTTGTATGACGTCGCTTAACTAAGATAGAAAAGGAGGGGTTATTCTGAATAAAAAACTATTATTTTTCTTACTACCAATCATTATCTTCTTAGTCTATTGTTCAGCTAATCAAAATGAGACCACTATTTCTACAACTGTTTCCACGACTACAATTTCTGATTCACATCAAAGTGACAATGAATTCACTTTACATTATCTTGGTTTAGGTGATGATAGTCTTCTATTTACTCTCAAAAACAATACAGATATACACTACCAACACATTCTTTCTGATAGAGAAATCAGTCAATCGATCAACCACAGCTGGGAAAACCTTAGCTTTACAAAATCAATGATGTATCTGGTATCCATACTTGATCCTAAAATGTCAGAAGAGATAATAATACCCAAACACTATCTTGAAGGCAAGTTTGGTACATTTAAGCTAACCCTTCACTTAAAAAATGACGCCATTGGTGATAAGTATGTCGAAACGATATTTGATTATAACTAACTAATACTATGGGATTACTCAATTTAAAGGAGGTATTAAATTCGCCTATTGTACTTTTGGTAATAAGACTGTTAAAATTAGTGGTGCTAGTATCTATCTTGAATGTGGTAACATTATCCAGCCTTAAAAAAACAATCCAATAGGAAATATCATTATCGCCATTGTTATTTTGGTAGTCATTATTCCTGTTTGTTTGCTTTTATACATGCGTTACGTCATGGCTTTTCATAGTATGTAATCAATTAACTTTGTAAATAATTAAGTCATCTAGGGATAAAATTTCCTGCGTTACTATCATTAATTAATACTTTTACCTCTAAAAAAGGATGTGTACTCATAATGACTGGCTCAAGAAGAATAATGAAACTTGACTTAACAAGCTATATCCATAAAACCTCTGAAATCGATTTTCAGCCTATTAACGCAGTCAACGTACAAGATTTAGCCTCTTTGTTTAGTGAATCATTTGCTGGTACGGTTGATGATGAACAGGAAACATTAGCAGAATGGTGTGATGAGATTAATGATTTTTCATTAAATAAATATGGCCCTTTTATCAAGGAAGCCTCTTTTGTCATTACTCACAATGATTTACCGATAGCTGCAATTACCTGCTCCCTATTCAAGAATATTCCACTAATCACTTATATTGTCACTCACCCTAGTTTCCAACGTCAATCCTTAGGTAAAGAGCTTCTAAATAAATCATTAATCAGCCTTAACACCCTTAATTACAAGGATGTCTATCTAGTTGCCACTAATAATAATTTGCCGGCAATTAGTCTTTATCAAAAAATCGGATTTGAGTCTTTCGACCATAATTGGGATGTTGTATTAGGTAGCTAATCCTTTAATAACGCACATATTTTGCCTTAAATGATTAACGTTTTAGGTGTACGGCACTAATAAAGGAACGATTTTTATGTAAAATAAATAGTTTAGAGGCTACTATCACCTTTTCAGTACGGTAATTTCGAATGGAAGCGACATAGCTGTTTAAACTCTAACACCACTTATGGTGATTAGCTACCATTCTTTCTTTTTCTGCTATTCTTCGAACTATCAACCTTCTACTAAAAAAACTCAATTTGGAGCTATTACATGAATATAAAACGATATTTGCCCCTAATTGCATTGATTTTTTTCTTGATGATGATTGTAGCAACTTCATTAGATTTTTATTTAGACTTACATCATTTCAAAAGTATTATTTATCTCAAAAGTCTATTTTCTTTATCCTTGTCTGATAAAGAAGGGAATTACGTAAGCAGAGTTGCTCTTTCCGCTTTAGCGGTTACTTTTTTATTACCTTATCTTTTCATTAAAGAAAAAAATTACATTTCAAAAGGTTTAAAAATTTTATGCTTCATGATCATGCTTGTTTCACCGATAGTTTTTATCATATGTCTAAACAATATATTCAACTTTATTTATCATTTCTAGTTTCAATTCCAACGTAAGTATATGCAGAATTCAATTATTAACTTTCTCAGCCAATCTAAATTGTTCAAATTACACTTTTCTTCAAAAGCATCTTTGTATTCTCCTCTGCAATAACAGATTGTTTTTTTATGTTTGTAATGTTAAATTTAAGAACAATCTAAAAAGGCGGTTCTGTTTTGAGTTGATTATTATTTCTAGTATAAAACTGAGTTTATTACGAAATAGCTAATAATTTACGATTTGGATATTCAGTTATTTGTAATTTGGGAGGATCTTTTAAAAATCCCTTTTTATCAGTATGCGTTGATGGCACGACAGCATAAGGTAACAACAATTCTTTCTCACTGTCTAATTTTAATGAAAACGAAATTCCTGGCATATCAGGATTAAGCATAGAGAACACCTGACTATCGATTACCATATAGTAATTAGTTCCAACAAGGCTTGTATTTGCCAATGAAATCCCCGTGTTAATCCCCTCCAAATTTGTCGTATTACCAAAAGAAACTTTCACAATATAGTAGTATTTAGCAAATGTCTCCTCAGAGAAACCCTCTACTTTTAGATATGTTTTGTAAAATTCTTTAATAGGTATCAATTCAGCACCCAATACTTTAGCCGTATATCCATTTATTATTTCATCAGAATTTCTTGTATAGTCATTTTCAAAAGGAACAACCTCACTTACATCATAATATTTTTCAATTGGTACTTGAACATCTTTATTTATATAATAAATTCGAAGTATCATCAAACTAAGTAATAATATCGTGATGCAAGCTAAACTTCTTTTTTTCATACTTACCTCCACTAATTTTTGTATCTTTTAATCTAACGTCTCTATACTTACTACCTTACCTGTTTCAAGTTTTATTATCGTATCAGATAATTCTTTCAATATTTGCGGCTCATGACAGGCGATAATTATCAGGGCGCCACGTTCTTTTTGCTTCTGTAAGATGTCTTTAACTAAGATTACTCCATCAGTATCTAATGAGTTGGTCGGCTCATCCAATATCACAATATCAGGTTTCTCCATAATGGCTGCAGCAATTCCCAATCGTTGTTTCATGCCTAAAGAATATTTTTGATATTTTTTTTGACTCGCTTCTTCATCCAATCCAACAAGATCTAGAGTTGCTAAAATTTCCTTTATCCCAATTTTTTTTTGGAATGATGCTAACATTCTTAAATTTTTGATTCCGGAATAGCGATTAAGAAAAGAAGGGCTTTCCAATAAAAAACCGATACTTTGCGGGAATTCTATATCTTTCCCAATAACTTTGCCATCAATTATGACCTCCCCTTCGGTCGGTCTGATTAAACCGATTATTGTGCGCATCAACATCGTTTTTCCTGAGCCGTTAATCCCTTGTAACCCATAGATTTTCCCTGATAGCATCTTAACAGAAATATCACTTAAAACCTGATTTTTTTGAATTATTTTACTTACATTTTGTATCACAATTACTGTCATTCTATTTCCTCCTTACTCTTTGCTCAAAATATCAAAAAAATGACATCTTATCCATCCTGTAATTACAGATAAGACAATAAAAATCATCGATACCACCATGCCAACTGGATATGAAACACCCATTGGGAGTACCCAACTGTACCTCAACACCATGCCATAATTTCCTATTGCTGCTGTGTCTAGCAAATAAGTTGAAGAAAGGAGAACAGACGTAATTGTAAAAAAACTGAAAACAGGTTTTACAAACAGAGATAGGAGCATCTGAAATAAGTTGAGAAAAATTGACAGCAACAATGGTGCTAATAAAATACTCACAGGAATTGTAAATCGTTGAATAAGTTCTGTCCTTATATCCAATTCAAATAATAGTTTAATTAGATCAAGATGGATTTCTCTTGTGATTGGTATCCCTTGACCGATAGATAGAATAACCAAAACACAAACAAACACCAAATGTAAAACCATCGTACAACTAATATTCCAAGCACATTTAGAAACCCACCAACGATAACGAGCTTGAAATCGGATTAAACGCTGCAGACCTCCCCCTTCAAAATCCCTCAATGGATAATTTAGCAGGATAAATGCTATTGAAAGATATAAAACTAACCAGATAACCGGGAATTGAAAAGCATTCTCGGGTGAAGGGTGATAAGGCTTCATTCCCCCGTAGGCATAAAACCATATATCGCCAAATGTAACAGGCGACTTAGGCTGTTGAAAAAGATAAATTTTGTTTATACGATTTAAACCATCAAAAAAAACTGCCCCCCCAAGCATGATCGGACATAGCCATAGCCACCCATTTTTTAAAATTCCATATAAAAAATCATACCTCAAACATTTAATAAATTTCATGTTGTCTCTCCCACCAAACAAGACATACTGAAATCAAAAAAAGGAATAATCCTGAAATAAGAATTACTTTCCAAGATGCTGCGTACCCGCTCTCTACAGGTCGTAAAAAATAAAGGGGGGACAACTGTTTATAAACTGTTGTTGGTGATGTATAAATAAAACGAGTACAAAAGTTAATAACCAAGCAGAAAAAAAATGGCGCAATAACCACCACCCATTTGTGCTTGATAAACGAAGTTATCCCTAAGCTCATACAAGCAAGTAAGCCACAATAAAAAAAATCAATACTTAAATAAAAAAAGAGATATAAAAAAGGTCTCGTATAAAAAAGAGTCGACATTAAGGAACTGCCAAAAACACCATAATGAATATCGTATATAACATTTGGTGTAACGACAGGGAAAAACAAAGTGGCTAACAAAAAATTAAACATTAGTGGTATTACCATAGCCAGCCCCCCAGATAAGCCTACTGCAAAATATTTTGCGAGGAAATACGATTTTTTTCCGCCATAAACACTTACTAATTTATGATATCCCCTTTGCTTTTCCTCACAATAAGACCAACCAAATGGAATTGTCACTAGCAGTGGGAAAACAAAAAAGTACAGAGCTGAGCCTAAAGAAAATGGTTCACCTCCAACCCAATGGTTAAAAACTGTATAAACAGCAGCACTGGGGTTATAAGTAACTGTGGAAGATGTGGACAGTGAGGACATACTCTCCAGCTCATTTTGATATAGTTTAACGTTATAAATCAAACTGGCAGTAGTAATAAGGCAGCCCACAATTACGGATGCAATAAAAAATTTATTGTTTAAAGCTTTACTTATTTCAAGTTTCAGTAGATTTTTCATTTAGCTTCCCTTCCTTCCGATAATTGCAAGTCGATATAACTCATCAATTCATCATCTCCTCTAAAATTAGCTACCAGATACAATTGTTCTTGCCTTAAAGTTTTCAAATCAATAGGCCATCCTACTTTAGTTATGATGGATTGGCCTTTTAGAAGGTTAAAATGAAAAAATTTAGTATCCATTTCTCCCTCACTGACAGAGCTAGCAAAATAAGTGGGGTAAGTTAATAGCCTTAAATTTTGCTTATCATCTTCTACAACTAATGATAGAAAAGCAATATTCGGTTCATCTTCTTCATTGATGTTTGTGAGCGTTAGTTCACAGATTAATATGCTACCATTAACAATATCTTCTACTTTTACCATTTCTGGCTGTTCTTCGTTGTCATATATCTGCACTTCTCGAAGTTCCTCCTGCTGGATACCTGCCTCTGCAGGATTATCATAGATAGTTGCATTATTGACAATGAGCTCAAAACCAATATTTTGGTTGTCTGTCATCGTAGGTCTTTTCACGCTTACTGACTCCCCTATTTTCGCTAACTTGCTTTTATCCAAAGTAAATCTTTCAGAAAGAGGGGGGGAATTATCATCTCCTTTAGAATATTTTTCATTCACTAGTAACTCACTTTCTTTGGAACAGGCTACTAATACAAGAATAAAAGTCAAAAAAAATAGGCTTTTATTTCTTCTTCGGCTAATCTTTTTCATTATATTCCCTCATTTATCTTTGTTTAAATAATAAACTCGCGAAATTGCTATATTTTTATTCGACAATAACAGGCTAGCGAGCTCATTTGCTAGCCTGTTACTAAATTAATTGGCTGGAGGGTACCACCCGACACTATCAGGGCTCCAAACACCTCTTAGATTTCCACTTGTTCCACTATTTGCAGTTGTAATATTTAACTTGCAACGCCGGTATCCCCATTCCCACACTTGGTTAGTAATAAACCTTTCAGCAGTGGGGATAATCGCATGACCTCCCTGAGTTGTATTTCTACCAGTATTGATTATTACGGCATGGCGAAGCCACTTATTTCGAAATATGGTGAGCCATCA
>NZ_CAUQJB010000018.1:0-88919 GCF_963518325.1 uncultured Vagococcus sp.
GTAGCAAGGCTTGGAGTGGTAATAAATTATTGTGAGGTATCAAAAAGTGTGACTTATAGATTGATGGTTGTCTGGTTAAGGGTGGCGCTGCATTATCATTTAGAATGATTAAAATTGAATAAGGCATGTCGTAACAGCAATCTCTATGGTTACAGTAAAAGTCTATCAGGTGTCAGAACGTGATGCCTTTAGGAAAGCAGGCCACTTAAAGAAGAGAGTTGTTAGACGTTAGCTTCAAAAGTTAAAATAATCATGATTTAAATCTTCAATATAAAAAACTAATTGAGGTATCAAAGTATGTCACTGTTCAATTCGATTAAATGTTCATTTTTAAAAGTGAAAGAAGAGTTAAATAAACAGTATGATTATTTACGAGACTTTTGATAGAACTTTCTTTGACTCATCGTCTCATTATCTAAAATTGATCCCATTCTCCCAGTGAGAAATCATGGATAAGTGTTAATTACATAGACTTCTAAAAGTTAAGTACAGAGAACCATCTGATGAAATATTTATTTTATAAAAAGGGGTTTATTTATCCTTAAATCGTTGTATAATATACGCTTATATATTATAATTGAGAGTATGTTTGGTGAAATTGTTTGTAATTATACACTTACATAATTTGCGACGATATGAGGGAGCAATTATAAAATGAAAAATGTTAAAAAGGTCATTGTAACAATAGCCACCTGTGGTTTACTGTCCAATGCACTATCGCCAGTAGTGCTAGCGACTCAGACAGGTATTGGGATTGAGGAGAACAGTAGTGTTATTAATCAAGAAGAAGTAGAAGAAAGCTCTACTACGGAAGAGTCAACTCCAGAAGAGACAACAGAAACAACGATCGAAGAGAGTAGCACAGACTCTTCCAGCGTTGAAAGTAGTACCAGTAGCACAACAGCAACCAGTTCAACATCCACCACTTCTAGTTCGAGTGCGTCGACAGGAACCAGTTCTAGTCAGTCAACTACACCGAGTTCCACTCAGGTAAAACCAGCTGAGAGCGAAGAACAAGGGAAGCCAACTGAATCGGCGACTAATGGAGCTGGTGCAAGTGACTCAGCAGGTATCAGTTATAAGATTACCAAAACGTTTGAAGGTGAAGAGTTTATCAAGCTAATTGGTAAGGATGCTCAGCAAGTTGCCAAAAAGAATGATATCTATGCATCGGTTATGATTGCGCAGGCTGCGTTGGAAAGTGGCTACGGTAATAGCCTTTTGGCCAGCGCCCCCCATCATAATTTGTTTGGCATCAAAGGGTCTAATGGTGGCAAGTCGGTTAATATGGCTACTTTAGAAGAAAATGCCAGTGGTGCGATGTATCAAATTAGAAGTAATTTTCGATCCTATGACTCTTATAAAGACTCATTGGAGGATTATGCTAAGTTATTAAAGGGCGGTATTACTGGTAATGAGAAAATATATGCGGGAACATGGCGCGAAAATGCCAAAACCTACCGTGAAGCAACGCGCTCGTTAACAGGTGTTTATGCCACAGATTCGTCTTACCATAAGAAATTAAATGCGATCATTGTCGCTTATAAATTGACTCAATATGACAATGGTGGACGTGTGGAAGAAGTTAAGTACGCGGTTAAAAGTGGTGACACACTGGAATTAATTGCTAAAGCACACAGTACGACACTTGATGAAATAAAAAAATTAAATACCACCATCTCGGATGAAAATGTGATTCACCCAGGTGAAGTATATGTCGTCAAAGCAGAAGTAAAAGAAAATGAAGTATTCGATGTGCCACTGGATACGTATGAAGTAACGAGTGGTTACGGAAAACGAACCAATCCTTCCGATGGGGTTAATATTGCGGAGCATCGAGGGATTGACTTAGCTGCCAATACAGGTGAAGAGATAATGGCATCGGCTAAAGGTGAAGTGGTTGAGAGTGGGTTCAACGTTTCGGCTGGTAACTATGTCATTATCGAGCATGCCGATGGTTACTTTACCAGTTATTTCCATCAAAGTAAGCGACTGGTGGAAGTAGGTGCCAAAGTAGAGCAAGGGGATGTCATTGGGCTGGTTGGTTCGACAGGCGATTCGACAGGGCCACATCTTCATTTTGCCATCAGTGAAGCGAAGTGGTCAGATTACCTTGATCCAGAAGAATTAGTTTCCTTCTAATTTAAAGAGTTGTTTCAAAAACAGTTTTAGCAGACGTGCTAAGGCTGTTTTTTTTTTGCGTGAGGTTGAAACCTAAGGATTGTGTTAAAGTTCTTCTAATATTAGTTGTCGTAATAAGATGAGGGTTGCAATTTTAAGGAAAGATGATTATACTCATTTTTACAAGGCGTAATGATGTCGATTTAGAAAAAGCCGTCTTAAAGATGGGAGAGTTTATGAGAGTTAAAATAACGAAAAATCAGCTAACGGTTATCCTGGGAATGGTGTGGCTTATCGCCAGTTTGCTGTTTACCCAATTCAATGGCCGATTCTATCAAGAGACCCTTCTTAAGGTTCTCTCTGTTGAAACAACGGACAGGAGTGACCCTTCAGAGGAAGGTCGTCAAGAAATAACTGGGCGCATCCAAAATGGGTCCCACAAAGGAGAGATCATAACCTTTGAGGCGCCGACAAGTTATTCCCAAGCGGTGGCGCCGACGTATCAAAAAGGCAGTCAATTGTTTATTGATAGGTCAGGGGGAACCGTAAATGTTCAATCGGTTAAACGAGATCGGTATGTTCTGCTTCTACTCGGTCTGTTTATTCTGCTGATTTGGTGGGTTGGAAAAAGACAAGGGATTTATTCGTTAATGAGTGTGGGGCTAAACATCAGCATATTGCTTATGGCTGTGGCAACTTATGTCAAATGGCCACAAATTCCTCTCATTGCCATCATGTTTGTGACGGGTAGTTTAACAACAACCTTATCACTGGTTCTCAGCACTGGCTGGAGTAAAAAAACAGTGGCGACCGTCATGGCTACTTTAGGGGCTTCAACGATTGCTTGGTTAGTTGGTTGGCTCGTTCTGACGGTGTTTCACGACAAAGGCCTGCGGTATGAAGAGATGCAGTTTTTAACCCGGCCGTATCGGCAAATCTTTATTGCCAGCTTGTTTTTAGGGACTCTTGGGGCGGCTATGGATATCGCCATAACGGTGGTGTCAACCATTATGGAATTGCTTGAGAAAAATCCAGCTATTAGTACAAAACAGTTGATTGCAGCTGGCCAAAATGTTGGCAAAAATGTCATGGGATCTATGGCTAGCGTCTTATTATTTGCCTACTTGAGTGGCGGGATTCCCACGATTATTCTCTATCTGAAAAATGGCTGGGACTTTGGGCCAACGATTGAAATGACGTTGTCTCTTGAAGTTGCTCGAGCGTTAGTTGGTGGCATCGGCATCGTCTTAACGATCCCTTTAAGTGTCTTGGTAGTCGCGCTAATGTCCCGAAAGCGAGGTGTTTAAGGTGAATGTTCTCTTTGTTTTAGCGGCTTTATTATTGGGGTTAATGCTTGCTGTTGGGGGTGAAACAGGTTTATTTTCCTTCTTAGGGATGTTCTTAAATGTGATTGTTTTTTTAGGGATGTGTTATTTTCTCTATCAGCATGCCAATGTTTATCTGACCGCCTTTATCAGTTGTGTCTTAATTGCCTGTATTAATTTTTTCTTTGTCAACGGCTGGAATCAACGAACTCAAAGTGCATTTATCGGCACGTTAATTGTGATGGTCGTGGTCTGTTTAATCGTCCCTTACATTGTTAATAAAGCTTATATTCAAGGGTTTGCTGCTGAGGAAACGGAAGAGCTAGGGCATTTTACAATGTTGATCGATGTTAATTTTAGCCAGTTATCTTTAGCTGTAATCTTAGTAGGCATGATGGGGGCCGTGACGGATTCAGCCTTAGCGGTGGCTTCTGCTATGACAGAGGTTAAGGAACATCATCCGACTATCTCTCAAAATGAGCTGTTGAGTTCAGGGTTACGGATGGGAAGAGATATCTTAGGGACCACGATCAACACCTTGTTTTTTGCCTTTTTTGGCAGTCAGCTGGCCTTGATTATCTGGTTTAAAGACTTGCATTATAGCTTTGGGCAATTACTTAATTCCCAGTTGTTAGTAGCAGAGTTGTTAACGATGTTATTGACAGGGATGTTTGCTGTGCTGATCTTACCTTTTACAGCTTGGATTTGCGCTAAACGTTACACGATCGATTAATAAGTCGCGTTAGAAACCTTAAAAGGCCCTCCACCGGGTTAATCCTGATGGAGGACAGTCTTGTTGGAGAGGGCTAGAGAAGAGTCTCTAAGCTCATAAGAGCGCAGAGCCGTTTCAATTCGTTCAAAGTCGCCGCAAGTAGGATAACCGTTAATCCAAATACTGGTTTTGGGTGGGGCGAAAAAAAATGAGGCGTCGCTAATTAACATGTCAAAATCGGCCGCTTCAAGGACCTGTTGATTAAAGGTCACGCCCTGGTAAATAGTGGTTTCGATTCGGCTGCCATAACGTCTTTGTAATTGGGTATTAATCAGCTGGGCATGTCCTTGATTTCGCGAACTAAGAATTAGGATACGAACAGAGACTTGACCAATCGTCATTAATTCTTTCCAGCAAGTGAAGAGGCTGTAAAGCAAATCATTTATTAACCCAGGTGAGAATTTGGGCACTAGCTCTTTTAAAAATGAATGCAACGCTCGTTGAGTCTCTGCAAATAAGTTTGGATGATTTTCAGCTACGGCCATAACAAAGGCCTTTTTTGCGTTGTAGAGAATGTAGCTTGGCCCAGAAGCGAATCGGGTTGTTAAGTGCAGAACCGTCAATAAGCGAGTGCTGATTTCTTCACAATTGGCAGGGCAGTCCAGATCAAGACTTTTTGCTAATTGTTGAACAAAAGAAGTGAGTTTAGGGAATAATTGATGGTCGTCTAGTAATTGCTGATCAATCATAAACAGACCAAAAACATCCAACATCATCTCAGCTGACAGATCTCGATTCGGCTGATCTGCAAGTGATGCCGATAAAACAGGTAAACAGTGAGCAAGCAGCTGTTGCTGAACGATAGGGTCATGGTAGTTAAGGTGCCCGAGCTGATGACGGGTAAGCTGAACAGCGGAGCGGATTTTAATTTGCTGAAAAGAGGCGACATCCAATTGGTCTAGATGGGGCTGGAAAAGGATATGAATCAGTCCCTCAAAAGTTGATTCATTAAAAGTGAATGGCCATTCATTGAATGTGTACGATTCAAGAAAGTAATTGCTATAAAAATAGCGAATTTGTCCTTCATTTCCAGTCATTCGGCAGGGATTGGGTTTTAATTCAATGGCAAAATAAGTCAGTGCTTGGTTGATTTTAGTGATTAGGCGGTAAACGGTGGGAACACTGAAAAATAATTTATCAGCTAATTGAGTCACCGTTAAGGTTTCATCGAAAAAAACGAGTTCCAACAGTTGAAAAGCTGGGGTGGTTTTAAGGACAAATTGATAAAAGAAATCTAAACCAAGTCCCGTCGGAAAAGCAAAATGAATACCGTAATGAGACGTTAGGATTTCCAAGGGAACATCCTTTAAATGAGTTTGGTATTTCGGCAATTCTTTGTAGCTTTGGAAGAGGCTGTTGTACATGGTGATATCTTTTAACAGCACACTTTCCGAACAGTTTAGTTTTTTCGTAAGGCTTTTTGTCGTTTGCCAACCAGGCTTAGCGTAAAGCAGTTCAATCATCTTGAGGCGGCGGCGAGTGTCGTTATCAAGTAAGCGTTCCATCTAACCAATCCTTTTCAATAATTAGTTATTTAATAATTACTTCTATCATAAATCGAAAGAGGGGCAAAAGCAATCAATCGATGTAACAACTATCTTTAAAGGGATGTTAAGCGAATTTTATCAAAAAAACTAGGATAACCTAGTTTTTTTGATAAAACAAGTTGATTTATATGTGTTATATTATTTTTCAACAAAAGGATTTGAGAAAGTTGGTAAATGAGATGTATGAAAGAATTACGGCCATTCGGGTAAGACGTTCAAAAAAGCCTATTGTCGATGACATTTTTGAAATTAGGCTAGCAAGTGAAGAGGTTCAATCCACTAACTACGTCATTCAGGCGCTGGAATTAGGTGTGGTTTATTATTTTTATAATCAAGGGGGAACGGTCATTAAAGTGATTGCCCGTCATCCTATCTATAAGAGTCCCTATATCTGTTCAGAAGAAAATGATGGTGTTTTAGATGAGCTATTAGTTTTGCCACGCTTTTAAATAAGCTGTTCGTAAACAGTGGGTTGCTGTTACAACTTGATTTGCTGATAAAAGTAAGCACTGACCAGCTCTAAATGATGCATCAAGGACAATTTTTTGATGACGCCCAAACCAGGAAATTTTTTCTGTTGGTGATACTGCAATAATTCTGAAAGTCCGTAGGTCAGTATCAGCTGATCTTGATATTTCTGGTACCAACGAGCTAGCTTCGTGGCAGCTTCTAAAAATTTTCCACCGGGGTTAGTGTAATCCTCGTTGGAGTCTGACGTAAAGTGTTTAATTCGTAAATTTTGATAAGCATCAACGTACATAATATGAAGGGAAACAGCCTTGGCCGGGAACCCTTTTTCGTAATAAACAGCGCCGTTGATGCTGTAGTCAGCAAAGCCTTTGAAGCCGTCTTCCAAATAAAAAAGATGGTCATCTGAAAAAAACTCATCATCGGCGTATAAATAGTCCTCGACATGTTTTAAGGTGGTAAAGGGATCCTGGAGTCTGACGGCGTTGGAGATTGGCTGCAGGCGAGGATCCTCAATCACAATCTGAGTGGTCTCATATTGTGAGGCTAAGGTCTCAATTTGCTTAAAGTCGGTCCCTTCATAACGATTGGTAATTAACAGGTTGTGTTTGCCCGTAATCAAGGAACCTGTAAACTGTTCATTGGTAATAAAAGCAGGCAAGATAGGTGGGGTTAGTTTCAATTCCTCAATGCTGTGTAGCTTGTCTTGGCTTCGATCAAACTCGCCCACTTCGGGATTGTGAATAATGGCCAAGGGCTGATCATGTTTAACGAAACTAGCGATTGTCCGTTTTAGGGCTGCTGAATCTTTAATCGGCTCGATTAAGGGAATCACTGATGGGTGCAACAGCTGTCTTTCTGTCAGTTCTTTCAGCCCTAACAGGTCGAATTGTTTACTTCTGATATAAGGGAAATACAACACGTCACTCCTATTCTAGGGCCTCTGTCCGTCGACGGCGGGCTTTTTTGTGGTGAAGTTCTTTTTCTACTTTTAAGAGAGAAAGTTCTGTTCGTAAATCAGCTATGGTTTGATTTTCTAAGTCTGCTAAAAACTTTTGATAGAAGCGACTGTCAGTGGCCGTTAGACTACTAATTTCCCTTTTCTTTAACTCTTGAAAGAGTTGTTCGGAAGGATACAATGACAAACCTTTTGCCACCATTTTAGCTTTCCGGACTTCTCTGGCTTGAGAAGCCATAAAGCGTTGTGTTAAGCGTCCGTGATCGACTTCCAATTCCTGTCTACGGGCATTTTTAACGATGGTTAACATCCCTGGGCTCAATAAATCTTGAGTGAAACTACCATCATAAGGCCGATAAACCATCACACCTATTCGATCAGGAATTTCTTCTTTCACGGCGTCGTAAAGAGCCAGGGGAAGTAGAAAATAATTATAATGACCGATAAAGGACAGTTTGGCTTTTGATCTGAAATCAGCTTTGGTCGCTTTGATTTCGTAACAACGCCATTCCAGTTCACCGGTTGTTAAAAAGCGACAGCTTAAGGTATCAACAATCCCTTGATCGTCAGGCATGGTGACTTCTTCGACGACGACGTCCCCTTGCTCCAAACAATAATAATATAAGGCTTCTTCCATATCGGTAGTCAGCTGAGTTTTCATCTATTCACCTCGATTTCGATACCTTTATTATAGAACATATATTCGTATCTGTGAAGAGGTCTTTTATAGTTCTAGCTAAGAGGTTATTTCTTTACATAACGCATGGTATTTATATACAATGAAGGTGTCAAAAAATAAAATGTCGTTGTTTAAGAGTTTGCTATTTTTTTGATGGTTGGACAATCAAATTGAAAAAGAAAGAGGTCAATACCATGGCAATAATTGCTTATTTAAATTTTGCTGGCAATACCGCAGAAGTCATTGATTTTTACGAAGAAGCTCTTGATGCAACAGAGATTAAAAAATTCACGTTTAAAGATTTTCCGCAAGACCCTCATTATCCGATTCCAGCAGAAGAACTGGAGCTGATCATGAATGCCTCCATGAAATTTGCAGGAGGGATTATCATGTTATCTGATGTTCTGCCTTCTATGAAAGAGATGGCAGATAGCTTTATTGCGGGGAATAATGTTACCCTAAGTGTCGTTTTAAAAGAGAAAGCTGACATTAAAAAGTATTTCGATAAATTATCAGTGGGTGGAACGGTGACGATGCCGTTGTCACAAACGCCTTGGTCAGAAAGTTATGGCATGTTAGTTGATAAATTTGGGATTGGATGGCAGTTTAACTGCACATCTGATGAGTACTATTATACTAATTAAGTTGTCTCTGTCATTGAAGCTAGTAACCCAGTTACTAGCTTTTTATCGTTCGTAAAAAGGAAAAGGTTGGTGATAACATGAAGGATTTTGACAAAGATGAGTATGCAACAGCCTATGTAGCCGATATGGAAACCAAAATACCTGGCTATCAACTTATCTTTGAGTTGATTTTTTCAGGGGTTCTTCCTGTGGAACTGGCAAATCGAAAACCGACTCACATTCTCTCAATTGGAGGTGGTGAAATTGAACTAGGACGATTAGCTCACTCCTTTCCTTTGGCAGAGATAACCGTGATAGATCCGAGCTCTAAAATGTTGGATTTAACCAAAGAAAGATTTGAGGCGACTAGTCGACTAGCTAACCATCAGTTTATTAATCTTCCTTTTGAAGAGTATCCACTGACTAAAGAAGCGGAGCTTAGTTTGTGCTTATTAGTGCTTCATTTTATCGAAGATAAGCAAGCTTTTTTGGGCAAACTATATCAGTCGCTCACAGCAGATGGAATTGCTATCATCAGTGTGTTCACGCCTTATCACCTAGATTGGTGGCAGTCATTTGCTCTTAGTCAGGGTGCCAATCAAGCAGAAGTGAGGCAAATGGCGACCAATCCGGCTAAACTAATGGCTAAGGCTCAGAGTGAGTCTATCGAAACAGTGGCTAAAGCCGCTGGTTTTTTTGAAGTGGAAAAAATCGCTCATATTTTGCCTGTTGAAGTATGGTTACTGAAAAAAAGGCAGTGAAATAAGACTAAGGCTCGCCATCAAGCCCTAGTCTTATTTAGGTTAGTGAGGAGGTGTGGCATTAACTAGACTGATAGTAAAACCATCATAGCCTTTGACACCAATCGTTTCAATTGCAGTGGAGTCAAGATAGGGCGAAGCACTTAAGGCCTCGACAAAGCGCCGGACGCCTTGAACGCGACTGTCGGTGCTGTCTTTATTTAAAACCTCTCCGTTACGGACGACATTATCACCAATGATGATGGTGCCTACGTTAGAGAGTTGTAAACTGAGTTCCAAATAAAGGGCATTGTTCTCTTTATCTGCATCAATAAAAATCAAGTCAAAGGGTTTTTCTTGTTGGTCAATTAAGTGCTGCAAGCTCTTTGCTGCGGCCCCTTCAATTAGGTCAATTTTATGAGCGAAATGACTATTTTCAAAATTTGCTCTAGCGACGCGAGCATGATGGCTAGAGTATTCCAGAGTGACAATCCTCCCATGGGCAGGTAGAGCACTAGCAAACCACAAGGTGCTATAGCCACCCAGTGTGCCAATTTCCAATACCCGATCAGCTTTGGTGATTTTGGTTAACATTGCGAGAAATTTTCCTTGAGAGGGGGACACATCATGGGGAGGCAAGCCTTCCTTTTGGTTAGTGTCTAATAAGTCCTTTAAAGCCCTGTCTTCATTAACTAATTGATCGATAAAATAGTGATCGACGCCTTGATAATCTGTCAAATCTATCAGCTCCTTTTACGTTAATTATAGCGCCCTTGAACCAGTAATAGAAGGAACTTGCTCTAAGCAAATCGCCGAGACCTCTAATGTCTCAGCGATTGGTTACAGATTAATGGATGGATCATTTGTAAAAAAAGTCAGGCTGATGGTTCATTATAATTCGGCATTAAATAGTTGTTTTAATTGGTAAACCACGTCATCACTGTCAGCATTAATGGTGGCACTTTCGTTGATATTAGATAATTTGCGTAATTCTTCTAATTGGGCGTTGTAGCCGATGGTATTAATGGATACGCCAAGGGCTTTAATAATCGGTGCGACTTTTTCAAATTTATAACCTTGATTGGTTTCCCCATCCGATAACACAAAAATAACAGGACGTGCATCAGGGGTGATAGCCAATTGTTCTTGAATCATTTTTAAGGCGACTAATGTTCCGTCATAAGTGGCAGTCCCACCGTCAGCGGTTAGGTTTTTAATCGCTCCGGTAAAGTAACTCCGTTGTTTCGCTGTCATACGATCAATCGGTAATTCGATGGTGACGTCTGAACTGTAAGAAACAAGTCCGACATAAGCATCATCTCCAATATATTTACCACTGTTTAAGAGGGATTGTCTTAGGGCGTTGATTGGCGCACCGTCCATTGAACCGGAAACATCGGCTACAAATACGGCAATAATTGGCTTGCCACCATTTTTATTTTCTTTCCATAACTTTTGAATGGCTGTAATGGTGGAACCATCAATGTCACCAAGTTCGAATTGATAGTCCTCCAGTTGATTAAAGCCATAAGAAGAGGCTTTGTCCTGGTTGGCTTGCTCAGCTATAAATTGAGTGAACTGGCTAATCACTTGTTTCTTCTCTTCATTGGCTGAGTTAAGGGTGTACATAGGTGAATCCTGACGCATCCCAATAGGCACATACTTGTATTGCTTGAATTCAGGCGTGTTGATATACGTTTGGTAACTAATGGACATAATATCAACAGAACCGTTTTTGGCTACTTCTCTTAGTTGCAACGTATTGTAAAGCGTTGAAGGTAACTCTTTTTGGAAGTTCTGTAGGGAGGCGACTGCTTGATCACTTAAGGGATTGCCCTTATCAAAATGGCTCATTAATTGTGTCAAGAGGCTTAATCCAGTTGAAGAGGTATAAGGGTTGGTATATCCCAACAATAACTCATCTTCTGTTACGGATTTGACTAAAGCGTCAATGTTAACCTCATTGTATTTCGTTTCAATCTCCTTATAGGTGCTTTCCTTCATCAATAAACCACCTGTGTTGCCAATTGTCCGCTCAGCGACAGTGGTGATGCCAACCCCACTTGATTCAAGCATTTTTCCCCATAACTGATTGGAGGGGGTATATGCATCAGGGATGTAATTTCCTGTATTGATATAATCTAAACCAGTGCCGGAAGCCATCGAGCGGACAGAAATGGAGATGGTTTTGCCGTCGATTTTATTATTTTTGCTATTAAAAGCTTCGGCTAATTCGTTAAAGAGGCCATCTTTACCACTGCCAGCTTTTTCAGGGCTAACAAATATCTCCGCATTGATTTGATTGGTTCCTTCAACCGATAAAGGATAAGTTTTATCGATGGGAGGCAGTTCAGCCTTATCATCGATGGAGCTACTATCGATATCCCGTTTGAGCTCAGCCGTACTAGGATCAATTTTTTTTGTATAACTGTTCAGCTCGGACTTCGCATCAGATTTTGAAAGAGTTTTGATGTCATTTGAACTATTTTCAATTTTACTGTCTTTGCTGGTACAACCAACCAAGCTGACTGCCAGTACAAGACTGGTAACGACTAGGGTTGTTAATTTCCACTTTTTCATATAAAATCTCCTTTTATTTAGCTATTCAATGGTCATATTTAACGATTGTAGTGCTTTTGTCATATTGTCTAAATCTGCTTTTGTTGAAGGGGATTTGGAATCCAAATAATTAACGGTCTCATTTAAGAGTCCTTTGACCTGGTGTAAGATTTGTTTATTTGTGGTCAGCCGTTTTTCAATTTCTTTTCGGTCGCCTTCGACGGTAATGCGGTTAATAATGCTCTTAGTATTTTGCAATAGCTGTGTTTTAGCTTGGTTCATGGAAAATTTGATTTTATCTAAGATTTCGTACTCATTTGTTGAGCGGAGGTCCTGTAAGTCAGACAAATAATCATTCATTTGTTTAATCATCTGTTTGGCCAAGGCGATATCCTCCTGATAGAGGTGTTGAGGATCATCTAAGTGATCCAATCTGGTTAAAAGATCCTGCTCTTCAAAATGAGGATTGGTCTGCTTAGCCACGGTCTTTTCTTTGATGGCCGTTTGGGTTTGGCGACGTTGTTTGAGTTGGAGGAAAATAACCATTGCTACGACAAGGACAACGACGACCAACAAACCATTTGAAAGAGTTGTTAAGAAACGAACGGTTTGTGAGCCATATTGAATGATGGCTTCGTCAATGTCGGAGAGTAGCAGTTTGATGCCAATGGCGATTAGTAAACTCAGAGAGCCGAAAACGATTAGGGAAGTTCTCACTTTTTTTGTCATGATGGGTAACCTCATTTCGTTACATCGATTAGCGCATTAGCTAGTTCCGTGCGCATTTTAAGTAATTCCTCTTGAGCCTGTTGGCGATTAGCCGCGCCTTTTTCACGAATCCCTTGAATTTCTTGGAGGGCGGCGATGGTCTGGCTATTTACGTGTTCCAAGGTCTCAATATCAACAATACTTTTCTCTGAGGCCTCTGCCGCTTGTGTGGAGACATGGTGAATCTTTTCAGCGTTTTTCTTAAATAACTCATTGGTTATATCAGAGACGGCATTGTCGGCTTCGATTGCCGATAAGGTGTGTTGAGCAGATAAGGCAATCACCATTTGTTGTTTCCACATGGGAATAGTATTCGTCATGGTGGACTGAATTTTATATGCCATGGCCTTATTGGCATTTTGAATGACTCTAATCTGTGTGGCCATTTGCTGGCTAATCATTTTCGTCATATCTAAATCATGGACTTTCTTTTCAAATTGGGTTAGCTTATCGGAAAACTCAGATAAGTTGTTTAAATCTTCTTGATTTTGACTGGCTGCTTTTGTTTGCAGTTCCGGCAAAGTAGTGGCGTTAAGTTCGCTGATTTTTACTTGGCCTGCTTCAACGTAAACAGATAAATTTTGATAGAAGGTTTTATTTGCTTCAGCCATTTCTTCCAAGCTGATGATGTCATTGGTCATGGTTAAATAATGGCCTTCTAAACTATTGACGATGCGCGAGACATTGGCGTTAACATCTTCAAAGCGAATCATCATCGTGTCGATTTTACTTTTACCACGTTTGAATAATTTGGTTAAAAAGCCATCGTTTTCTTCAGGTTTAAAGCTTTCAAGCTCGACGACTAATTCATTAATAATTTTACCGACATCGCCTAATTCATGGCTCTTGACTTTTTCAAGGGCTTGTTCTGAAAATTCAGATAAGCGAGATTGTTCTTTTGAGCCATAAGTCATCACACCCATGACATCATTAATATCAATTTGTTCTTTTAAACCAGTAATTGCTTGAGTCTGGGCAGGAGTTAGAGAGATTTGCTCTGGTTGCTCCGTGTTGATATCTAATAAATCATCGATCTTTTCCTCGGCAGCCGAGGCACCGAAAGTAAATTCTTCCATAAGGGGACACGCCTTTCTTTGTGTGATTGAATGAGAGTGTCATTCACTGTTAATGAGGGTGAGTCTAGTGGTCCTGTGTTGACAGACTGATTGTCGTGGTAGATACCAGTATTACTGTTTAATTTTACCATAACAACCCCTTGATTTAACTACCATTTTTGAAAATAATGATAAAATAACTTGTTAAACCAACGATGGTAAGCATTTGAACGTTGGTTTTTAAGTTCATTAAAAGAGGTTTAGTTGGATTAGTAGAGCTTAATTAGCAGTATATCACTCACCATCGCTGAGCAAATCGGACCTTAGTCCTGATTTTGTGAGCAGGTAATACTTATCTATGGGAGTGAGGGGATCTTAAAAATTTCAATTGTGAAACTAGCCAATAGTTGCTAAAATGAACAAAGAACACGAGATGAGTGACTTGACTGTCAGAGGGAGTTGGGAAGATGACCAGTATCAGGGATATTGCAAAGATGGCAGGGGTATCAGCTGCTAGTGTCTCAAGAATATTAAATAATGATCCAACCTTTAGTATTAACGAGAACACTCGGCAACGAGTGATTGATGTTGCTAATAAAGCCAATTACTCCACAGATAAAAATCGGCGTGGGGTTCGAAGCGTTGGTGATGATTTAACCATCGCGTTAATTGTTCGCCACAGTGAGGAGTCGGAAATCAACGACCCTTATTTTCAACATATCCGGTTAGGAATTGAAAAGGAAGCGGCAAAATGGCGATTAAGGGTAGTTAGGGCTTTTCGGATGCATGACGAGGAAAAAGACTGGGAGCAATTAAAAAAATATGGTGCGGTCATTATGATCGGTGATATGACTACGGATGCGTTGGAAAAAATCTATGGTTATAACCAAAAGTTAATATTAGTAGATAATTATGCTAATCATCCTAATTATGATTGCATCCAAACAGATTTTGATGCGAAAACTCACGAAATTTTAAAGGTTCTTCATGATTATAATCATCGAAATATAGGCTTTATCGGTGGTCTTGGGAGCAAAGTTGATATGGCTGGTCAGTCTGTCAGGTATTCAGAAGAAGTCAGAGCGGAGCAATACCGTGAGTGGATGAAGTTGCATAATTTAGAGAAGTATTCGAAAGTGTCTCAAGGAAATTGGTCAACTGAGAGTGCCGTAGAGTTAACCAAAGAAATGTTGCAGACAGAACCACATCCGACTGCGATTGTCGTGGCCAGTGATCCAATGGCCGTTGGCGTGTATAAGGCCATCAGTGAGGCTGGTTTACGAATACCCGCGGATATTTCAGTGGTCAGTTTTGATGATATTCAAATGGCGAAGTTCATGGTGCCAAGCCTTACGAGTATCTGGATGAACGCAGAAGAAATGGGACGCTTAGCGGTGACCTTGTCAAAGGAACGAATTTTAGGCGAACGTAGTATGCCGATAAGAGTAACTTGCGCCAGTGAATTAAAATTAAGGGAGTCGGTAGGCAAACGACTTCCTTAAACATTAAATCCATAAACACCCAACTAACCAATTGAGGAACCCTTGTCCTTGGATGGTTAGTTGGGTGTTAGTTTGGTCGTGATAAAAAAATAAAAAGAAAAGGCTTGCGTAAACATTAACTAAACATTTATACTCATTTTTATGAAGTAGACGTTTACTAAATAAGGCATCAAGAATTAAAAAAATAAAGTACAAGGGAGATTTAACAATGAATTTTGCGGATAAACTTTCGGAAAAAATGGTTCCTTTAGCTCAAGTGATTGCGAATAATCGCTATCTTTTAAGTTTGCGAGATGGTTTTATGATGGCGTTTCCAGCGACGATGTTTGCCTCTATTATGATTATTATTCAAAACTTGCCAACGACGTTCGGGTTTGCTAACTATTTACCAGAATCGATCAATAAGTTTTTAAACGATTTTTTTGGGCCAATTGGAAATGCAACTATGAGTATTTCAGCGGTCTTTATTGTTTTTGGGATTGGTTATCATTTAGCAGCTCACTACAAACAATCGCAGATTTTTGCCGGAGCGATTTCATTATCCTCCTTCATCCTTTTATTGCCTTTTGGCTCAGATGAAAAGTTAGGAACCTTTATGCCGTTATCTAAACTTGGCGCTCAAGGGATGTTTGTCGGTATTTTAACAGCGATTATCGCCACTGAGATTTATTGCAGAATTGGCAGAGCTGGACTAACCATAAAAATGCCAGATTCTGTTCCACCCATGATTGCAGCCTCTTTTACAGCGATTATTCCAGGGGCAGTTCCCTTATTCCTCTTTAATGTCGTTCGTTATTTATTTACGTTTACCTCTTGGGGAAATGCCGTTGATTTTATGTATGAACTATTACAAAAACCTTTAATGGGCCTAGGTGGCACTTTGCCAGCAGTTTTAATTGCGGTCTTCTTTACTCAGTTTTTCTGGTGGTTTGGTATTCATGGCACCTTAGTTGTAAACGCTGTAATTGATCCGATTATGGGCGCCTTAGCGATTGAAAATTATGAAGCTTACAAATCGGGGGCAGAACAATTGCCTCATATTATCAGTACCACTTTTATGGGAGTTTTTGTTAACCAAGGCATGCAGTTAGGTGTGTCGATTGCTATGGCGTTTTTTATAGCGAAATCCATTCGAATGAAAAAAACCATGAAGACGATTATTGCGCCAGCGATATTTAACGTATCGGAGCCGATGACCTTTGGCTTACCAATTGTGTTAAATCCGATTGCGTTTATTCCTTGGATATTAGCGCCCTTGGTATCGACGACTATTTCTTATTTTGCCATCGCAATTGGTTTAGTGCCTCGTCCGATTGGGGCCACAGTAGTTTGGACGACTCCGATCATCTTATCTGGTTGGATAGGCACAGGCTCAATTGCTGGTGCTATTTTGCAAATCGTAACGGTTGTGGTAATGACGCTGATCTGGTTACCCTTTTTAATGGCAATGGATCGGGAGTACTATAAAGAAGAATTAGCGGAAAAAGCAGTCGAATAATTGTTTCGAGGAGGCGCCGACGATGCGAGTGGATACATTAAAGTATAGCTATGTGATGAATGCGGAGCCGTCCAGGGTCTATCAGAGTTTGCTGGACGAACAGTACAAGTTTTTCAAAAGATATCAAACTAGTTTAACTGGTTTAGCGGTGGGAACGCAAATTTCAAAGGTATTTCAAACAAAAACTCAAAAAGTTGGAGTTCCCGGCACGATTACCATCCTTCAGTTAATCGATAAGCAGCTTTTTCAAATGGAGACAGCTTATGCAGCTGGCACTATTTTGCAAACCTATGAATTAGTCGAAAAGGTGGATGGTAAGACGGAAGTGAGCTATTGGGAAAGGAATAGTTTTATTGAAAATCGCCATCAATACAGTTTTATGTTAATCGGTTTAATCTATAAATTGGCCTACAATAAAGGGATAAAAAAACGGCTGCAATACATCGAAGGCTTAGCGCAACAGAAGGTACTATCACACTAGAATTTATCACAAAGGACACGAAAAAAATGATTGAGATTATTAATGATACTTATTTTCACTTGAGAAATCATCAAGTGAGTTACTTGTTTTATCTGATGAAAAATAAACAATTAGGCCATCTTTATTATGGTACTTCTTTAGGCGCACTTTCTGAAGATGATTTAGCTTATTTTATGTCGCGTCACAATAAGTCAGCGGGGACCGTTAAGTTTTATGAGGATGATGGTCATTTTACTTTAAGCGATCGTCTCCAAGAATATCCCGTATATGGCTCGACAGATTTTAAAGAAGGCGCAATTGATGTGCTAAAAGGAGAAACACCACTCTATTTAGACCTTCAATATGTTGATTATAAGGTGACAAATGAGAAAATTAGAGACTTATCTTTTCCATCAAGTTATGCTGAAAAAGGAGAATCAGAGACTCTGGCGATTAGGTTGCATGATCACAATCATCAACTGGCAGTAACCCTTAATTACACGATATTTAAGGATTCGCCAGCGATTGTGAGAAGTCAGGAAGTCAAAAACTTAGGCGAAGAGAGTCTGACGATTCAAAAAATGCTAAGTGGTGTCTTGGAAATTCCCAACGCTAATTATGACTTTCTGCACTTGTCAGGGGCTTGGTTAAAAGAGCGTCACTTAAAGCGGCAATCATTGACTCAGGGGACTGTGTCAGTCGGTTCTTTAAAGGGGGCTTCTGGCCATCAACACAATCCGTTTATTGCCTTACAGGAAAAAGGGGGCACTCTGTCAACAGGGAAGGTATATGGCGTTAATTTGATCTATTCAGGTAACTTTATTGGACAGGCTGAACTGGATGAGTGGGATAATTTAAGAGTGATGTCTGGCATTAACCCCAGTCATTTTTCTTGGGAGTTAAAGGCTGAGGCAAGTTTCAAAACACCAGAAGTAGTGTTTGTCTATAGCGCTGAGGGGTTAAATGGCATGGCAGCTAGTTTTTCACAGTTTATTGAGCAGCATATTATTGACCGTCAATGGCTAACAAAGCCAAGGCCGATTGTGTTTAATAATTGGGAGGCCACCTATTTTGATTTTAATCATGATTCGCTAATTGAATTAGCTACGACGGGTAAAGAATTAGGCATGGAATGTTTTGTCTTAGATGATGGCTGGTTTGGCGAACGTCATTCGGATAGAGGCTCATTAGGTGATTGGTACGATGATCGCCAGAAGTTTCCTAAGGGGATTGGTGCGTTTGCTCAGGATATACATAATCTGGGGTTGGCGTTAGGGGTTTGGTTTGAGCCGGAGATGATCTCACCAAACAGCCGTTTGTATCAAAAACATCCAGAATGGGTCGTCCGTCATCCCTATGATCGATATTCAGTTGGTCGGGGACAATACGTCTTAGATTTTGCGAATCCAGAAGTAGTGGAAAGCATCTACCAGCAGATGAAACTCATTATTTTGGAGACGAAGTTGTCTTATATTAAATGGGACATGAATCGAAATATTACCGAAGCGTATTCACACTACCTGAACAGTCGTGGGATTTCTCAAACAGAATTTTTTCATCGTTATATGATGGGTGTCTACCAATTGTACAATAAGATTTTAAGTGATTTTCCACAGATTCTAATTGAGGGATGTGCCGGTGGCGGTGGCCGCTATGATTTGGGCATTCTTTTTTATAGCCCGCAAATTTGGCCCAGTGATGATAGTGACGCAGTGGAACGCTTGAGTATTCAAAGAGGCACATTATTAGCTTATCCCTTGTCGACGTTTAGTAATCATGTCTCTGCCAGTCCTAACCATCAAGTTAAGCGAGTGACGTCACTTGAGATGCGTCAAAATGTGGCTCTGTTTGGGCCGACAGGCTATGAATTAGACTTGAAATGTCTGTCTGAGAGCGAAAAAGAAGCCATCAAAGAACAGATTAAGTTTTACCAAGAACATCGTCAATTATTGACACATGGTAAGTTTCAGCAGTTGATTGAAGGACATGATAATGAAACAGCATGGGGAGTGATAGACTCTAGGCAACAGGAGGGGATTATTGGTTTTTATCGAATTTTAGCAAAACCGAATTCAGCTGTTTTGGAGTATTTGCCGCTGCCCTTTGTATCAGAAACTAAAACCTATCAGATTAATGGTCAGGATCGAGTGAGTGGTCGCTTCTTAAAGCAAGTGGGCCTTAAAAAACCCTATCAATTCAATGGTGCTAATCAGGGGCAAGCTCAGTTAATTGGTGATTTTCAGTCCTTTATCTACCATATTGTGGAAGTTAGTTAATTAGAAAGAGGTGAAAAAAGGTGGTAAGATTTGATCGTGATCAACGTTTTTTACATGGTGGGGATTATAACCCTGATCAGTGGTTAGACTACCCTGACATTATCAAAGAAGATGCAGAGATGATGGCAGTAGCTCGTATTAATACAGTCACACTGGGAATATTCTCTTGGGCGCAGCTTGAACCTCAAGAAGGTGTTTTTCATTTTGACTGGCTGGATGAAGCCATTGAGACAATCTATCAAAAAGGGGGGAATGTTATTTTAGCTACCCCCAGTGGTGGCAGACCCCAATGGTTGAGTGAGGCTTATCCAGAGGTGAATCGAACCGATCAATTCGGACAAAAACACAGTCATGGTTTCCGTCATAATCATTGTTATTCCTCGCCAATTTATCGAGAAAAAGTTCAAGTAATCAATCGTAAACTAGCTGAGCGGTATGGCAATCATCCTGCTTTGTCCATGTGGCATATTTCCAATGAATATTCGGGTGAATGTTTTTGTGATGGGTGTCAAATGAATTGGCGGCAATGGTTAAAAAATAAATATGGGACCTTGGAGGCTATTAATCAAAGTTGGTGGTTGAACTTTTGGGGGAATCGTTATACTGACTGGAGTCAAGTTGTGGCGCCTTCACCATTAGGGGAGCATAAAGTTCATGGCATGGATTTGGATTGGAAACGATTTGTGACGGAGATGACCATTGATTTCTATCTGGCGGAGCTAAGACCTATTAGAGAGCTTACGCCAGATATTCCCGTCACAACCAATTTTATGGCGGAAGGTCACGACAACCATGATTTTATCCCTTTGGAAGGAATTGATTACGGTGAATTTGCTAAACATGTGGACGTGATTAGTTGGGACAGTTACCCTGATTGGCATAATAATTTTGAAACTGTAGCAAGGACCGCCATGAAATCGGCATATGTTCATGATCAATATTGGTCGTTAAAACGGCAGCCTTTTTTAGTGATGGAATCAACTCCAAGTGAGGTTAACTGGCATCAAATTAATAAGTCTAAACGACCTGGCATGCATATGTTAAGCGCCATGCAGCAGTTAGCTCATGGCTCAGACAGTACGTTGTATTTTCAATGGCGGAAGTCTCGAGGGAATTCAGAGAAATTTCATGGAGCAGTTGTCGATCATGATAATTCTATGGAAAATCGGGTGTTTAAAGAAGTTGCTGAATATGGGCGGCGTCTTGAAACGATTGCTGAAATCAAAGGAACCAGCAAAGAGGTTAAGGTCGCGATTATTTTTGATTGGGACAGTAACTGGGCATTAAAACGAGGGGGTGGCTTTGGTCGACCTACGAGACGTTATCCTCAGACCCTTCAAGAGCATTATGCTATCTTTTGGGAGCAGGATATTCCCGTAGATATCGTCACTTCGGAACAGTCATTAGGGCAGTACGACTTAGTGATTGCGCCAATGCTCTATTTAATGACAAAGAAGACTATGATGATGCTTCAAGACTATGTCCGTCAGGGAGGGACACTCGTTTCTAGCTACTTTAGTGGCTTAGTTAATGAAACAGATTTACTTTATCTCGGTGGTTGGCCAAAACCACTTCAAGAACTATTTGGAATTGACTTACTTGAACTTGATACCCTATATGACGATCAGCATAATCAACTTTTGTATCAACATAAATTTTATGAAACAAAAGATTATTCCGGGGTTATAAAAGTTCTCGATAGCCAGATTTTGGGAACCTATGAAACAGACTTTTACGCGGGAACAGCGGCTGTGACGACAAAGAACTACGGGCAGGGGAAGAGTTATTATTTAGCTGCCAGAACGGGAGAAGCGTTTTTAGCAGTATTTTATGAGCCTATCATAAGGAGCTTAAGGTTGGAAAATCAATTGGTGACTCAAGGGAATCCAGAGGTTTCAGTCCAAAGGCGAGTCGGAAAAAATTGCCAGTATCATTTTATGATGAATTTCTCAGAAGAGTGTCAAACCATTGTGATAAGTAGAAAGGTCACAGACATGGAAAGCGGCCAATCCCTCATTGGGAAGCTGTCATTAAAGCCATATGAAGTGAGAATCGTCAAAGAATGAGACGCTCTCTAGATCGGGGGCTTAAAAAAATCAGGCAACAGTAAGTTGGAATACACCAACCTTCTGTTGCCTGATTTTCTATAAAAAACTAACTAAATAACTTTTCCAAAGGACTTCCATTAGTAGAATTATCATAATGCCGATGGAAATAATTGTTGCCAGAGCTTGAGAAAACTGCCGCCGATTGACTGTTTTTCCTTTGATTTCTTTGGGAATGAGAAAGCTCCCTAGTTTGTTGTAAAGTAGGGTTACCAGCAGAATCCCGATTAGCAAATAACTTTCTTTTTGCTGCCACCAAATGGCTCTTGGTTTGCTAGTTATTGACTCAGGGACGAGGGTGTTTTCTAATACGAATTGATTATCCACCAAGGTTTGAGAGATGATGTCTATCAAACGATTCCCAGTGGCAATCGGATTATCGTGGGTAGGTGTCCAAACCATAACGCCCAAGGCCCCGGAATCAATGGTATCTTGGACTTTACTCTTAACCGTTTGTTTACTGTTGAATCGGTAAGACGTACCATCAACTAAAACTTTATCAGAGGTTAAGGCCTTGTCACTGCTGCCAGTCAGTTGAGCATAAGTTTTCACAGAGCCATTGTCAGCTTTTCCGTAAAAAGGAATGCCACTCACTAATTTTCCCATAGACTCACCGCCCATCAGTGTGCTCCAATACCTTAAATTAAGATTTTGTAAGAACAAAGGGGAATGGTGATCACTAGGCGCCACTTCGGCATCGTAAGACATGATGTTTACCCAATCTGCTTCATGGAGGGCTTTAGGTGTGAAATGTTGAGACCAATCCATCAGCTCACGACCGTTGGCTGCCACACCTGTAGGCACACAAATCGAAAGAGCCGTATGCCCATCTAGCGCTTCGGACAAGGTGACAATAAAGGTTTCAAACTGTTGTGAGAACTCGGCGGCAGGGTATTCCCAGTCAATATCGAGAGTGTCCAACTGATACTTTTTAGCCGTTGACACCAATTCTTTCACAAAACGCTGTAAATTCTCAGGACTTGTGGCGCTTTCGAAGGCTTTATCATTGCCCCAACCGCCGATACTGAGACCGACTTTAACATTGTGACCATGACCTTGCTTAACGAAAGCCATTAGGCGGTCAGGACTGCCACTGTCAGAAAAAGCTAATGAGCCATCTGCTTGTGGCAACATATTAAAATAATTAAGGTCACTAAATTTTGTGAAATCAATCGTACTTTCAATTAATTTATAATCGTAGTCGGGGACATAGCCCACTACCTTCATTCCCTTTGGCGATTCATTCCCGCTTGCCAAAAGGGGTGTTGCTAAACTCCCCAAAAAAAGAAACACTAGCATAACTAGTCGTTTCCAGTAAATCTGCTTCCCCATATTATCTCCATTCTGACTTTTTTATTTATACTGCCCTACCCAACGCCATCCCCCCTTATAAATGAGCGTTGTGTAAATCCTCCCCCGGATCTTAGACGGCAAAAAAGGGCCTTCGAGTAAAGTTGAAGGCATCTCGTTTTCTAGTAGTTATCCAATGATTTATTTAGGATTAAATAACAGAAAAAGATTATCTAATCGTGAGTAAAACTACTCGTTATTTTTCTATTAAGGGTTGTTTTTTGATAATCATATCACGATACGCCCCAATTAAGCAACTATAACGGACTTTCCTTTGGATAAGTTCGTGTCAGAAAACTTGCAGATGAATAGACTAAAAAAAACAAGATAGTCTTTATGGATTGCTTGGTGGAAGTCTGATTATAAGCAGACACCCAAAGAGCCCCTTTTGCAAGGGGCAGAAGATAGCATCATTTGGGAGGGAATCTTTGTTACAGGGGCTAATTTTTTGGTAACGACAATTGAAGCCTTTCAATAAAGGTGATAAAAGCGCCGACAGCAAGAGTGGCAATGATTAGTTTTAACATGTTAAGCACCAACTTTTCTAATAGTCTATAGGTAAGGTAAATTAAAGTCTGATTGTTGAGTGAAAAAGATCACTGGTTGTTTTTTGTTGGCACAATGGGGATATAATGTCGTTTCCCTTTAGACGATGACAGAAAAGCAACGGCTAGTGAAAAAGCACATAACGCAATTATTTTTTTGGTTATCATAAATGGAGACTCCTTTTTGTTCGTTGTTTAATTTATTATAACGGAAGAGACTAAGGAATGATATTAGACTAAAGTTGTATATATGTGGAATAGATTTCATTGATTTTGAGAGAGCCAAAGAAGAGGGTGGTAAAAACAGGGAATAAATGAGATACTAATGAGCGAAAACAACTTATTGGAGGTACAAATGACTCTCGTATTTAACCACCCAGAGCTAAAGGATTTAGCAAGGATCATGAAAATTGAGCAAGAGGGCTTTTCACCAGAAGAAGCTGCTACAGAAAAAGCCATGGCTGAGCGTATCGAATTAATTAATGACACCTTTATCGTCGCTCGTAATGAAGAGCAGGTCGTAGGGTACATCGTAGGTCCGGCATATAATAAGCGTTATCTAACCGATGACTTGTATGAAGAACTGACACCAAATGATCAATCCGCTCCCTATCAAACGGTTCTGAGCTTAGCGGTAGCAGTGGATTATCACTATCAGGGACTTGGCAGTGACTTGTTAAGCTGCTTGGCAGAACGGGCGAAGTCTCAGGGACGCAAGGCGATTACGTTGACTTGCTTAGCTGAGTTGGTGCCATTCTATGAAAAAAATGGGTACCAGAATGAGGGCGTTTCAGAGTCGGCACATGCGGGGGAAAGATGGTATAACATGGTTTATTCCCTTGAATGATTCGGAAAGTGCCTTGATTCCAGGTGAAGTCAGAATCCACCTGTTTGAAAAGGTAAAAAAGGAAGGATAAAATAAAAGTTGGGGGATTTTATGCTTTTTTTTAATCGCTGATGTATAAGGTAGTCGCTGATTTTTTGAAAAAAAGTGAACGCTTTAATTAACCTTAATTTTTAATGAGATGGTTGGAAATGGCTATCTGGATATGGTATAGTTAATTTTGTAAGTTAAATGAGTTTAATACAACATTATAGATAAACGGTTGGGCGCAAGCTTTCAAGGTATATTTTTCTAGGGCGAGAAAAATATATGTTGAGTGTACCCTAGGAGGTGTATTCGATAAGAATATACCTCCTTTTTTGATTTTTTATCGAGAAAAACCGACTATATCTATATCGGTTAGTAAACAGCTAGTGCCAAGAACGGGAAGGCAGAGGAGTTAAGTGATCAAAATGGCTGTCATCATAAAAATTGAAATGAGGTGGAAATCATGCAAAAGGTTATTGAAGAACTATCAAAAGCCGAAGGGCAAATCGTGACAGAGCGGGAAACATTAGAACAAGAGTTGAAGGTGCTGGAGTTAAATGGTCAGCAGCAACTTGCTGCAACTAAGGAGGCCTATAAACGAGAATTAGAAGAGGCCGAAAAACAGGCAATATCCAGGATGGAAGAACAAGGTAAAAAATTGGTTGAGAGCAATCAAAGGTACCTGAAGGAGACCTTTAAAGCGATGGAAGACCAAATGAACCAAAAGAAGCCGATCATCGTCGAAGAAATTGTGAAGGAGGTGCAAGACTTATATGGCCATTTCTAAAATGAAAAAAGTGACCATCTTATCCCCTAGAATTAACGAAGAACCTTTAATGAAACTGATGCAGAATATGCAAAATATTGAAATAGTTAGTAGCATCAAGGATTTGACTGAAGAAAGTCGACTACTAAAAGAGATAAGCAGTAACGATTCTGACGTTAGTCGGGAGTATGACGGGCTAGAAAAACAGTTAGGAGTGATCCAAAGTTGTGTCACGTATTTAATGCCTCACATAGCTAAAAAAGAGCAGACGATTAGGACTGAACAGACGATGGCTGAATTTGAAGAAAGGGTTCAGCTTGATCAACTTGAAGAAACTATCGGGCGGGTGAAGGCGATTCATCATCGGGAAATACGTTTAGATGAACAGTTGGAAACATTACGAACCCAAGCGACTTCACTTGAAAAATGGCAGAACTTGACTATGAGGCCACAGGAATTAGGGAATGCCCTGTACACGACAACCACAATGGGTGATTTTTCCGTAGCAGTTAAGGAACCTTTGCTCAGCGCAATTAGGGAGTTACCTGCTGTCAAAGCAGAGGTCATCTATGAAAGTCAGACAAGAGTCTACCTACTTGTGGTCAACGTGAAAAAGGATGACCACTTAGTTAGTGAGTTGCTGAACAATCACAGCTTTAATTGGTTTGATTATCAAGAAGAGGAATCTCCGAGGATCGTCTATCGGGAGACTCAAGCTCAGCTTGTAAAGGTAACTGAAAAGAAAAGGGCGCTAATAGCTGAACTCAAGTTGTTTGAGCAGGAACTGCGATTTTTAATGCAGTCGGAAGAGGTATTGCTTTCTCGAATGGCCCGTTCGGATGCGAAAAAAAAGCTGGGGATTTACAATCAGTTCATCGTGATTCGTGGTTGGATTGAATCAGATGGGGTACCTCTTTTTGATCAGCAGGTGGGACAGATTTCCACGCCTCAGCAGCCAGTAGTAGTGACATACGAAGAAGCGAAAGTAAGCCAAGAGGTGCCGACGGCCTTAAAAAATAATCGGCTAGTTCGTCCTTTTGAAATGATTACCGAAATGTACAGCTTGCCAAAATATGGTGAATTAGATCCAACCCCATTATTGATGCCATTTTACATGGTGTTTTTTGGAATGATGGTGGCAGATGTCGGTTATGGCATGTTAATGCTGATAGTGACGACGGTGGTTAAACGTTTGTCACTTCGGACATCAGCCCAAAATTTTGTTGAACTTTTTCAATTTTTATCCCTACCAGTGATGATCTGGGGGTTGATTTACGGGTCATTCTTTGGCCTGTCACTGCCTTTTCATCTCTTGTCCACGACTAAAGATATGAACACAATTTTGTTGATCTCAGTTATTTTTGGGGTGATTCAGTTGTTTGTTGGTTTATTGGTTAACGGGATTCAATTGGTGAAAAAGCAAGAGTACTTAAAGAGTGTTAGTGAAGCCTTTGCTTGGCAAGGTATCTTGATCTCCGCAATAATGCTTGTCACGGCTAAACTTCTTTTTGCTAATCAATGGCTAACGACCGTTAGTGTGGGAACGTTTATTTTATGTGCGCTCTGCATTATCTTTGTTCCAATGATCTTAAGCCCATCAAAAGGGAAAGGTCTGGCGAAAGGCGTGTATGCTTTTTATGGCATTACCGGCTATATCGGTGACCTGGTCAGTTATACACGGTTGATGGCTTTGGGGATTTCGGGAGGGAGTATTGCCGCTGCCTTTAATATGCTAGTTGGGTTTATGCCACCCCTTGCTCGTTTTAGTATCGGCTTGATCTTAATTGTCTTGCTTCATGGGTTAAATATTTTCTTAAGCCTATTAAGTGCTTATGTTCACGGGGCTCGTTTGCAGTATGTCGAATATTTCGGCAAGTTTTTTCAAGGTGGCGGCAAGAAATTTTCGCCCCTTAAACCAGAAGAGAAATACCTTGATTTTAAAATTAATGATAAAAACTAAGCACACATTCTGAGGAGGATTTATAAATATGTTTAATTATTTAATCGAAAACAATGGTGGGATCATCTTTGCTATTTTAGGAATGGGGTTTGCCACAATTTTTTCCGGCATTGGTTCAGCTAAAGGTGTTGGGATGACCGGGGAAGCGGCGGCTATTTTATCGACGGAGCAGCCTGAAAAATTTGGACAAGCCTTGATTTTACAATTATTACCAGGCACACAAGGGTTGTATGGGTTTGTTATTGCCTTTTTCATTTTAGGCCAAATCAACGCGGATATGACCATGGTTGAGGGGCTTTCATTATTAGGTGCCTCACTGCCGATTGCGTTTACAGGGCTTTTTTCAGGAATGGCTCAAGGTCGTGTGGCGGCGGCAGGTATTCAAATTTTAGCTAAAAAACCAGAGAGCGCCACGCAAGGCATCATTTATTCAGCCATGGTAGAAACTTATGCGATTCTGGGCTTTGTTATTTCGTTAATGCTGATTTTACAAAACTAAAACAGAAAGCAGGAAAATCATGAGTAAAAATTACCAAGAGGAACTTCAACAAATGGTTGACCTCGTTCTGAAAACAGGTCATGAGGACAATCAACTTTATTTTTTACAAAAAAAAGAGGAAATCATAGAGCGGGTAGCAGGGGAGTTAGCTGACTTGGAATTGGTTCACCACAAGGCCAGGCTGAAACTCACTGAAGAGTTGGCAGTTGTGTCTCAGCGTCAATCACAACGAGAGGCCTTGGACACGGCCCAACGTGTGATAGCTAAGAAGCAAGGGTATTTGTCACAACTCTTTGACGAGGCTCGAGGGAACATACAAGCTTGGTCACCGGAGGCATTTAGCCAGATGGTCCAACCAATTTTTAACGATAATTCTCTGACTGGTGTGGTGACTGTTACATTAGGTAGCTATTCTCAAGGGTTTTTAGCGGATAAACAATTAAGTGACTTTGCCAGTGAGCATGGGAATATTGAATACAAATTGTCAGCTGAACTGATTGCTGATGAAGGTGGATTTGTTTTGAGCCAAGGAGGAATTGAGTACAATTTTTTATACAGCAGTCTGCTAGAAGAAGTCAATGAAAAAAGTGAACGAAGGATTGCTAAGTTTTTATTTGAAGAGGTGGGGCAATGAGAGACCTGCTTTACAATCAAATCAATCCAATCGTGCGCATCGAAGAAAGCCGTTTACTTGGTTCAGCTTTGTTTAGCAAGATGTTAGCCAGTCAAAGCTTTATCGAGGTTAAAGCGTTGCTTCAAGGGACGCCTTATGCGGAATTTATTGAAGCGTCTGACTTTGATACAAAATTTGACTATTATTTGCGAAAAGAACAAGCGAGACTGTTAAAAAAAATGTATAACTTGGGACCGGAAAAGGAAGTTATTGAGATATATAGCCTAAGGTATACCTATCATAATGTGAAGTTATTGACGAAAGCAGCCTATTCGAATCAACCGTTGGATCAGTATTTTTTAGATGATGGGGTTTATTCCTTGGCTACCATCAAAAGTGCCATAAAAAATCGAAGGTCCTCGTCTGTCAAAGGCTTATTGATGGAGAGTATAGTCGAGGTTCATGATTATTTAGATAATTACGACAATCTAAGAGCGATCGATTTGATTTATGATCGTTACTATCTAAAACAACAACGGGCAGTAGCCGATCAATTAAACTACCCAGATTTGACAAAGGAAGTCATTGCGTTTATTGATTTAACCAATATTTCAATGGTCGCACGAGGAATTCGGCAGGGGCGTAATGAGAACTTTTTATTAGCGGGGCTATCCAGTTCGGGCTCTTTTTCCAAACGCCATTTGGCCACGTTTGCCTCGAAACCATTAGCCGACTTTATTGATTTTTTAATGGCCAGTGACTATAAAGGGGTGGTTGCGCCGTTGATTGATTCTGAGACTCAAGAAATAAATTTGCAGTTACTAGCCAGGGAACGGGATAATTTTCTAACCAAGTTATACAGTACCGCCCATACGCAAGCTTTTGGTCCATTACCCTTATTGGCTTTACTTAATGCAAAAGATATTGAGATTCGCAATATACAGTTGCTTTTAGTGGGCAAAAAAAATCATTTTTCAGAAGAAGTGATTGGTGAAAGGATGCGTGAACTTGATGGGCTATAAGATAGGCGTTGTTGGTCATAAGGAATCGGTCATGGCCTTTAAATTTGTGGGATTTGACGTGCATTACGTTGAGCAGCCTCAGGAAGCGCGACTCAAAATTGACGAGCTAGCGCAAGCCGATTTTGGGGTAATCTATGTCAGTGACTACCTATTAGTGGAATTAACCGACGTGGTCGCGCGCTATGAAGGCGAAATGACGCCAGCCATTATCAGTATCCCTACCCATGCTGGCAGCAATGGTTATGGGAAACAAAAAATCCAAGAGTATGTTGAAAAAGCCGTGGGGCAGAACATCTTAGAGAAATAAACCTGCCGTGAAAGGGTGAAGTTATTGAAGAATGGAACAATCATCAAGGTATCAGGCCCCTTAGTCCTTGCTAAGGGGATGTCTGATGCGAATATTCAAGATATATGTTATGTGGGACAAAAACAATTAGTAGGTGAAATTATTGAGATGCGTGGCGACGTGGCGTCTATCCAAGTCTACGAAGAAACGTCGGGAGTGGGCCCTGGTGAAGAGGTCTTAACAACTAATGAACCTTTAGTCGTGGAATTAGGTCCAGGGATTATGTCTCAGATGTTTGACGGAATTCAGCGTCCCTTAGAAACGTTCCGAAAGGTAACGGATAGTAGTTATTTAACAAGGGGAATCCATATCCCGCCTCTAGACCGTGATAAAAAGTGGCATTTTCAGCCACTTGTAAAGGTTGGGGATCAGCTGATAGGTGGGGATATTATTGGTGTTGTGGCTGAGACGCCGACGATTAATCATCGAATTATGGTTCCTTTTAAACGGGGAGGCACGGTCACGGCTATTTATGAAGGGGAATTTACTATTGAAGCGGTCATTTGTGTTCTGGAAACAGCAACAGGGGGAGAGGAACTAACGATGCTTCAAAAATGGCCGGTTAGGCAGGCCCGGCCAATTGCTCAGAAAGTCTCACCAACCGATCCGCTAATTACGGGGCAGCGGGTGATTGATACCTTTTTCCCTGTGGCAAAAGGTGGTGCGGCGGCTGTTCCTGGACCCTTTGGCGCAGGCAAAACGGTTGTCCAACATCAAATCGCCAAGTGGAGCGATGTGGACGTGGTAGTCTACGTTGGTTGTGGTGAGCGTGGGAATGAGATGACAGATGTGATTAATGAGTTCCCCGAATTAATTGACCCGAATACAGGCGAATCCCTAATGGCCCGGACGGTATTGATTGCCAATACCTCAAATATGCCAGTTGCCGCTCGGGAAGCATCAATCTATACTGGGATTACGATTGCTGAGTATTTTAGAGACATGGGCTACTCCGTTGCTATAATGGCGGATTCCACTTCTCGCTGGGCAGAAGCTTTGCGGGAAATGAGCGGTCGTTTAGAAGAGATGCCGGGAGATGAAGGTTATCCCGCCTATCTAGGCAGTCGGTTGGCTGAGTATTACGAGCGAGCGGGTAAGGCGATTGTGTTGGGCACTGACAGACGGGAAGGTAGTATTACGGCGATCGGTGCCGTTTCACCACCTGGAGGAGACACCTCGGAACCGGTGACTCAGAATACGTTGAGGATTGTCAAAGTCTTTTGGGGGTTGGATTCGATTTTAGCACAAAAGCGTCACTTTCCCTCGATTAACTGGCTGTCATCTTATTCCTTATATCTTGAAGAGATGGGGAAGAAGGTGGATGAGTTGTTGCAAGAGAACTGGTCAGCCTTAGTTAGTGAGGCCATGGGCTTGCTTCAAGAAGAATCAGAGTTAGAAGAGATTGTGCGATTAGTGGGAATTGACACCTTATCTGATAAAGATAAGTTGACCTTGGACATCGCCAAATCGATTCGTGAAGATTACTTACAACAAAATGCATTTGATGACGTGGATACCTTTACCTCCAGAATCAAACAGTTTAAGATGCTGGAGATCATCTTGACCATGAGAACAGCAGGAGCTCGCGCCTTGGAACTGGGAGCCTACTATCAGGAGTTAATGACTGGTACGAAAAGTGTTCGGGATCGAATTGCCCGGATGAAGTATACCCCAGAAAATGAGCTGGAGACCTTGGATAAATTAAAGGTCAAGTTAATCGAAGTCATTCAACAGATACTAGAGGAAGGCGGGAGTCAAAATGCGTAAAGAATACCGAACAATCAATGAAGCAGTTGGCCCCTTGATGCTAGTGGAAAAAATCAGAGACGTTAAATTTGATGAGTTAGTAGAAGTGCGTCTGCAAAATGGTCAAATCAGACGAGGTCAAGTGCTGGAAATTTCAGAAGAAACGGCGTTAGTTCAATTGTTTGAAGGAACGAGTGGCATTAACATCCGTGACTCAAAAGTTCGCTTTTTAGGTCATTCCTTAAATTTAGGTGTGTCTGAAGGGATGCTAGGCCGTGTCTTCGATGGATTAGGGAATCCTAAAGATGGTGGCGGAAAGGTTCTGGCAGAAGCTAATTATGATGTGAATGGTGAGGCGATTAATCCAATGTCGCGGGATTACCCGGATGAATTTATTCAAACAGGGATTTCGGCCATCGATCATTTAAACACCTTAGTCCGAGGACAAAAATTACCCATATTTTCTGGCTCTGGTTTGCCTCATAAAGAGCTTGCGGCTCAAATTGCCAGACAGGCAGCCGTTTTAAACAGCGACGAAAAATTTGCTGTGGTCTTTGCAGCGATCGGAATTACCTTCGAAGAAGCAGAATTTTTTATGGAAGATTTCAAGAAAACTGGTGCGATGGATCGTTCGGTCATGTTTGTTAATCTGGCAAATGATCCAGCGATTGAACGGATTGCAACGCCTAAAATGGCTCTAACGACGGCTGAATATTTGGCATATGAGAAAGGGATGCATGTCTTGGTCATTATGACGGACATGACTAACTACTGTGAGGCCTTGCGGGAAGTGTCTGCGGCCAGACGGGAAGTGCCAGGACGAAGAGGTTATCCCGGTTATTTATATACCAACCTGGCAACCCTGTATGAGCGCGCTGGTCGGATTAAAGGAATCGAAGGGTCGGTGACTCAAATCCCAATTTTAACCATGCCGGAAGACGATAAAACTCATCCTATTCCTGATTTGACAGGGTATATTACTGAGGGGCAAATTATTTTATCTCGCGATTTATTTAAAAGTGGTGTTCAGCCTCCTATTGATGTATTGCCCTCTTTATCTCGTTTGAAAGATAAAGGGACTGGAGCGGGGAAAACGCGGCATGATCATGCGGCGACTATGAACCAACTGTTTGCGGCCTATGCTCAAGGGAAACAAGCAAAAGAACTAGCCGTTGTTTTAGGTGAGTCAGCCTTGTCAGTGGAAGATCGGATTTACGCCAAGTTTGCAGAGCGTTTTGAAATGGAGTATATCAATCAGGGATTTACAACTAATCGTGGGATTGAAGATACGTTGAACCTCTCCTGGGAGCTTTTGAAAATGTTGCCGCGAACTGAGCTGAAGCGGATTAAAGATGAGATGTTAGACGAGTTTTTGCCTGAAAGGAAGTGAGTAAATGGTTCGTTTGACTGTCAACCCAACTCGGATGGAGTTAACCAAATTGACTAATCGTTTAGGAACTGCCACACGAGGCCATAAATTATTAAAAGATAAACAGGATGAGCTAATGCGCCGCTTTATTATCTTGGCTAAGGCAGCCAATCAATTACGGGATGAAGTCGAAGCTGATCTGATCAGAACGATGCGAGCGGTAGTTTTGGCTAATGCAACCATTCACGAAGCCTTTATTGAAGAGCTGTTTGCGATTCCAGCCGACAGGGTTTCTTTAGACATTATGTCAACGAATGTGTTAAGTGTGGAGCTGCCACAGATGAGCTTTGCTTATGATCAAGACTTGGTGACGAATAACTTAAACTATGGCTACTTAAATTCCAATGAAGAGTTGGATGAGGCCATAGATAGCTTGCTACGCTTACGTCCCAATCTATTGAAACTAACGGAACAAGAAAAATCCTGTCAGCTTATGGCGGATGAAATCGAAAAGACTCGTCGACGTGTGAACGCTCTGGAATCACTGACTATTCCACAATTAGAAGAAACGATTACGTTTATTAAGATGAAATTAGAAGAGAACGAGCGGTCCAATATTATCCGTTTAATCAAAGTTAAGAGTATGAACAAGTAGGAGGCGAACCGTGAAGAAAAGAAATGAGCGCATCACAAACCAAGTGTATGAATACCGAGTGCTTGAGCGTCTGTCCCAAAATGAATTAGCGGAACGTATTGGTGTTAGTCGTCAAACAATCTTTTTAATCGAAAAAGGTGAAGGCAATCCTTCTTTACTTCTAGCTTTCCGAATTGCTACTTATTTTGGTAAAGGGATTGATGACATATTTACTTATTATGAATAACCCTCTAGCCGCTAATGCTAATCAAGCAGAGTTGACACCATAAGCTTTCGTGTCAGCTCTGTTTTTTTGTTGAGAGGAGGTGAGGTCTTGAATGGAGTCGCTTTCTCCGATTGATCGGTTTATAATTAAGGGATCTAAAATGAAAAGAGGGACTTATGAAAAAAGTACTAGTGTTGGGGGTGTTTTTATTAAGCGCTTGTAGCGAAACCAATCTTAATGACAAGTTGATGACAACATCGGTCAGCCAGTCAAAAGAGTTAGAGGTAGAAATCAGTGTGTCAGAAAATAATCATGAGTTTATGAAAAAGACGATTGAAAAAGTTCATGGGTTAGTAGCGGAAGATGAGACCGTGTTGCCTTTGAATCAGGTGATAATCGATGAGTCTAAGTCTGAAATCTTTTGTGGTAACACAACTGCATTCGAGATTTTTGTTATGACGGAAGGTGTTTATAATGCTGTTTTAACAAAAGAAGCTAATGGAGGGCTATCGGTACAGTTGTCCTTTAACCAACAAGGACAACTGATTGCCGTTTATATGACTACGTCAGAGAAAGAGCAGGTTGTAGCCTTGTTGGAAGTCTTAGAATTTCCTCTGTTCGCAGAGCTAAAGCTGTCAAGTATCGGCGAAGAAGGCGTCTTTGCTCGGTATAAAAAGGACAAGACTTACGTTAATTATCAGGGAGTTAGCGTTGATGAAGATGGAATGGGGCAATCCTGTAGTTACAGTTTAAGTTATTATGCTAATGTTGAAATGAAAAGCGAGTATCAGCTTTCCGAAGAATTTTTGATGGAGAAGCTAGAGGATTATCAGGGCTTATAGTTAGTTCATCAGAAAATGGAGGATGGGAACCCCATCCTCCTAAAAGCTAATCATAAACCTACAAGTTATTGTTTGACCACTGGAATCCACATTTCACCTGTCACCATGCCGTCACGGGTACCTGTTTCAACAGAGGTATTTGGACCACCAACATAAGCCACGTCCGTTACTTCTCCTAAAACTTGACCAAAGGCCATACCTGTTAGGTTGTTGCTTAATTCTTCAGAGTTATTGCCTTCACCTTCAATTACTAAATACTGACCTTTCGGGAACTGGATCATCCGAGTTGCCTCAGGTAGGGTGTCATTAGCCATAACCCCTACATAGTACATCATTTTGTTATTGACCGCTTCGTTAACGATAAAAAAATCATCGTTTAGAGCCACTGTTTTTAATTTCTCAATGGTCCCATCTGTTTGAGCTTGAGCTAAAAAAGCAGATTTTTCTTTTGCAATTCCCATATAATCAGTGTAATCGCTTTTTAATTCAACACCAAAACCTAAAACCGTAAATCCTTCTTTTTCTTCCAATGTATAAGTTGCCATTGTTATTCCTCTTTTCTCTGATTTGTTTCAAATGGTTTCTTTCGTCATCTGATAAGTATATAATAACCTTAAATCATGTCAAAAAATGACACTGTTTAGGAGCGGACCATGAAAAAAGTCGAACGAATCAACACAATAATGCGTTATATTAATAATCGAGCACAGTTTACCATTTCTGATATTATGGCAGAATTTGATATTTCCCGCTCAACGGCGATCCGAGATGTTAATGAAATTGAAAGCATGGGCATGCCACTTGTTTCAGAGGTTGGCAGAAGTGGTGGCTATTTTGTGATGAATAATTCATTTCTGCCAGCGATTCGCTTTACGGATAATGAAGTTAAGGCTCTTTTCATTGCGTTTATGGCAACAAGAAACCAACAACTGCCCTATTTGACTAGTCGTCAGTCCTTAGCTGAGAAGTTGATCGGCTTGATTCCCCAAAATCAGCAAGATCAGCTAGTGATCTTAAATCAGTTATTGTTATTTGAAGGAACCAATCCTCATAATCCGGATTTGCTTGAGTTATCGGATTTACCTCACCCGATGTTAGACAAACTGATTCAACGGGTATTGATCGATCGTTACCTCCTCATTGATATCCGCGATCGAGGGGAACTGATCTCTTTGCCCATTTATTTGATTCATCTATATAAAGAAAAAAGCGTTTGGTATGTGGAAGGCGTGGATTTAAGCCAAACTGGCAAGCAAAAAATTTCGGTGGATAATATTGAAAACGTGGCGGGCTATCAACCGCAAAAAAGATTGAGTGCTAAAAAGATTCAAGAAATTAGCAAGGTGACCGAAGTTAATCTGATACTTGAGTTAAACATGAGAGCTATTTTGCAATTTAAGAAATACAGTCCCTATGGCTTAACCCTTTCTTATTTAGATCCTTTTCAAACCAAGGCCTTATTAAAAACGTATGTGGCGATTAAGGAGGAGAGCTTGGTGGAGATGGCTAATTGGTTGTTATTTCTGGGAGAGGATTTGATCATTAAACAAGTACCAGAAGAACTTGCCGATATACTTAGTCGCAGACAAACCAGCTGGTAACTGGTGTGAATAAAAAAAGGTCCTAGTCAAACGAATCAATCAGTCGTTGACTAGGACTTAAGTTTGTAGCGGTAGTGGTTTGGCAATGAAATAGGGCTTATTTTTTGCCAGCTCGGCGACTTCTGCTGCGTTCATTGCTTCTTTTGACGACTTTCGTTGCGGCAACAGTTGAAAGAACACCACCACCAAGTGCTTTATCTGTTACTTTTTTTGCCGTTTTATACTTAAGGGCTGATTTTAGTAGACTCATGACTGGTCACCTCTTTCTATAGGCAAAGTATATCATGAACTGGTCAAACTAAGTGGTTATAAGGGTTCGTAAAGGTGTGTTTAACTGATTGACGTCTAATGAATTTGTTTTTTTACAGTCCTTCTCCCTTGAGATGAATGACCCCCTAAGGCCGCAATGGCTTTTTAGATTGTAAGGAACAAGTTCTTACCCCATCAGCCATTAGTATAGGTGGACGGGGGATTTTACTCGTTAATTCAGATAGTTGAGTTACTCAGTGAGATTTTCATGGGTTACCTCGTAGTATAGGGGATAGTTATCAATGATCGTTGCTATGTTAATGGATCTGTGATGAAGGGCAACGGTTGCGTTTCAGAAGGCAATCGTTTCTAGGAGTAACTGCCACGGTCTTGTTACAATAAAAATAGAAATCCAAATGCCGGTAAAATAATGGCATCCGTTAAATATGTAACTGAGGTGCCTATTTAAAATAATAGGTCTTAAAATTGTTAGTTTTTACTTTTTAGGAGTCGATTGTACAATCTGGGTATAAAAAATACATGATATGGGAGCATAATGATGAATTTTTTTTATTTTATTTTCGTTATTTATTAGAGGGGATTCTCTTGTATTAAAGAGACTTAAATAGGTTGATAGAGTCGATTAGTGCGTTAAGGTACGTTAAAAAAAGGTAACAAGCATAATGCTGTCTCTTATTTTTTAACCTGTTATATAATATGTTATATCATCGTTTTAAATTGGAACTCAAAAGAGGGGAAGAAGAACAATGACTATGGCAAAACAGGATGGATTTAAGACACTTGTAGATTATTTATCTTTATTAGGGATTAATTCGTATGCTGGCGTAACGGGTGGGGGAGTTGTTCACTACATGAAATACCTAGCACCTTACAAGGCTGAAGAGCAGACGACTTCCTTGTTTACGATTAGTGAATATCCGGCAGGGTTTATTCCTTTGGGGCATTATCTTGCGACGGGCAATGTTTCTGCAGCTATTGCAACGACGGGGGCGGCGACTAAGTTAGTTTCCTGTGGCCTTAGTGATGCCAAGCTCCATAATATTCCGTCTGTCTATGTTTTTCCAGTCTCGACAATTCTTCACACGGAAGACAGTGCGTTACAGGATTCTTCTATTTATGGGAGCAACATTGTTCAGCAATTATTGGCCGAGTTTCCCCAGCATGTGTTTCTTTTGGATAATCCATTTACCTTTGCGAAACAATTGGAATTGGCAAGACAGGGGTTAATATCTCGTAAACCGGTTATTTTCTTATTGGATAACGAAAAAATGGCTTTACCAGTTGAGCATTTGCCAGAGCATGTCACTTACCAGCCCTTAGATAAAACCTCAGAAATTGCTGATTTTACTAAGTTGTTGAAAGAGAAAGTGACAGGCAGACGAGTCTTATTACTAGTAGGGGAAGAAGGTATGTACGAACCTAATATTAGACAGTTGACGACAGCGGTGAGTCAGGTCTTAAAGGCAGCTGTCGTATGGAGCATGAACGGCGGCAACTGTGTTGAAGGAGCGAATCCTTATGGGTATGGTTATATATCTTTTGGTGGAAATGATAAAGCTTTGGACATCTGGGACTCGGTTACTGAAGAGGACGTGGTACTGTGTATCGGAGTGACACCAGACGAATACACAACTGATTTAAAGAAAATCCCTGCGGGAGATGTTTTTTTTATAACGGAAATTGAAAATGCTTATGGACAAATAAGAGGAAGTTATCAACATAGTGTTCAACATGGATTACATCAGATTAATGGACCGATTAGTGAGGTTTTGGAAGGGATAGTGGCGGAAAGGTTTTCTACCAAAGCCTGTCCTCTTGCCCCAGTTGACCTCAATAATCGGGAGTTAAGAGCTCCTCAAACAGGTTATGCGGATATGGCAGAAGTTTATAACCGGTTATATCATTGGTGGCAACCTAACAGTCTGGTTATTAGCGATGTTTGCCTGGCCTATAAAGATTATCAGTATGTCACCCAGAGGCCCAATGATTTAATCACGTATTTCTCTTTTTACCGTGGTTCTGCTATGGGTGGTGCTTATGGTGTAGCGGTGGGGGCGAAGTTGGCGGCACCTGATAAGCGTGTTTACTTATTTAGTGGGGATGGTTGTTTCAGACTTTACGGTGGCAGTTTAAACGAAGCAAAGGATTTGGGGATTGTATTGTTCTTACTGGATAATCATACTTATTCGATCGTTGCTCAAGGACTCCCTGTGATTTTACCAACGGTTGAGCCAGAAAGATTCCACGATACTTTAAGCAGTATGGATTATGCGAAAATGGCAGAAGCATCTGGCTGGCTAAGTTATTCATTGTCGGCAGATTTAACGAATTTTGAAGACATCTTATTGGAAATAGAGCAAAATAAAAACAAGTCGATTTTAGTCAGGGTGCCGGTAGATCCGGAACAGATCTTAGGTCAGAATCCACGAGTGCGTAATTTATAGAAAGAAGGGTCATGATGAATGAAGAAGATTATAACCTGCTTCGCTTAGTCAATCGCTCTTATGAACAGTGGACAGGCCAACCATTGCCAGTGCCTGACAGGATGGCAAATCAGCGGTTTCGTTGGTTGGATGAAGCGTCTCCTTATGCTTTATTGGTTCAAAGTACGGAAGAAGAACCACTGTTTATTTATGCCAATCAACAAGCACAACGTATTTTTGGTTACAGCTTAGCGGAATTTTTGAAAACTCCTGCCAGTAAAAGTGCCCCTCTGGAGAATCTGGAGGGGCGGCGTCAGATGTTACAGGAAGTCGCCAAAAAAGGTATATTTGAGGGGTATCAGGGGACCAGAATTGATAAACAAGGAAACTTATTTAAGATAACTAATGGCAGTATCTGGAAAGTGATGAACTCATCAGATGAAGTTGTCGGAACTGCCGCAATGGTTTGGCAGGATTCGACAAGTCTGGGATAAGGTGAGGCTGTTTTGAAAAAATAAGGAGTTGCTGGGACTATTCTTTCAGCCACTCCTTTTCCTGTTAAGGTGTTTATCTTAAACTAAATTTGATACACTAACCATATAAGTGAAAGTCAGCATTGATCGTGTCGGAGATATTAAGTGAAGAAAGGGATTCGTATGATGAAGAAAATAGAATCTGTGTCTCATGAGATAGTCGATTTGTTATGCCTAACCACTTCTAGAAATCGAGTGGAAAAGGAGTTGGAAAAGTATCTAAATCAGGCTGTAAGAGGGCTGTACCTCAATTATCAGGGCCATGAATTAGTAGGGGGGATTGGAATTGAGAAACAACAAGGAGACATTGTCATAGCTCACATTGGGGTATTGGAACCCTATCGTCATCAAAAAATAGGCTCGTCCATGATTGATTATGTGGTAAAAAAATACCGTCCGGCTGTCGTATCGGCTGAAACAGATGCTGAAGGGGTTGGGTTTTATCAACGTTACGGTTTTGAAATACAGAGCTTAGGTGAAAAATACCCAGGTGTTGAACGTTTTAACTGCGTGTTGGATGTGGCTCTTAAATCAGGATTAAACGAGCAAGTGTATAGTTAGTTGGAAGGTTCACAGATAGGGAAACCAACGAAAAGAGTCAACCTAATTTTCAGTTAGGTTGACTCTTTTCGTTATCGGCCAGCACTTGATGAATCACCTTGACGGCTTCTAAATAACGTGAGGGATCCTTGTCTTGCCATTCTTCAATGGTAATAAGGGCTTTCCAGAGTGCCCAGCCTTTAGCGCGTTGCCAAACATCCATTGGAAAATCCAAAGTTTCTTTGAAGAGTTGTTGACTTTGGCCGCTGAAAAAGGTCCAAGCCATCACTAAGTCACAACTAGGGTCACCTGTTCCAAGTATGCCAAAATCAATTACCGCTGATAAGCGTCCTTTTCTGACAAGCAGATTTGTGGGAGTGACATCCCCATGTACCCAGACCTCTGGTAAGGGCCATTTCGATGCTAAGGCTTGTTGCCAGAGGGCTGCTAATTGGTGACGATTGGCTTGTAGGTTTAGGGTCTGATTTGCTAATACGCGAGCCACTTCATGGTCATAGGTGGCCAGGTTTCCGCCGCGGTAATAGTTATGTAAACCGGCAGTTGGTCCAGCGTGGCAGTCTATCTTTTGTAGTTCCATCAAAAAGTTGGCTAAGTCTTTGGCAAATTGAGACAGATCATTAATTGGCCCTTCGTCAGCAGTCTTGCCTGGTAGCCAGTGACAGATGGACCAGCTATAGGGATAATCAAATTCGGCTTTGCCAACAGCGACTTGCCTTGTAATAGGCAAACTCAGATGCTGTTGTAAGTAAGGCAGCCAACGCTGCTCTTTGTTGACTTGTGCCGCATAACCTTCTGCGCTAGGTAAGCGAATGGATAAGTGGTCGCCCAGATGGAAGGTTCGATTGTCGTGACCACTTTTAGCAACTGGCTTAATGGGAAGCTGGGCATATTCTGGAAATTGGCTGTTAATTAGTTGCCTAACCAGATGCGTGTTTAGTTTCATAGGGGCCTCCTTTAATTTTTAAGGTTAGTATATCACAAAAAGTCCCTCTTTAAGTTTGTTTGGTTGACAAAGGAAAGATTAGGTTTATAATTAACTTATAAAAACTTAATTATTATAGACATAAACTTATAAAAGCTTAACGGGGAGGACTTATGAATCAGCAAGACAGAATAGCTAAACTATTAACCTTATTGGAGGATCGAGGGAAAATCTCCCAGGAAGAACTGATGGCTATTTTTGGTATCTCAAGAGACACGGCTCGCAGAGATATTCTGAAATTAGTGAATAGTGGTTTAGCAGAGCGTTATCCAGGAGGGATTTCCCGTCCAGTATTAAAAGCGCAGATTGAGACGTATTCCAATCGTTTAATTAAGCATTCTAAGGAAAAACAACGCATTGCACAAGGGGCAGCTGCTTTATTACAATCAAAAATGACTATTTATCTGGATGTTTCAACGACTGTTAATTTTTTAGCCGCAAGTTTGTTGGGAAATCAGTTACTAGTCGTCACCAATTCTATGGATAATGCCATAGTGGTGCCTCAAAAAGAAAGTAATCAAGTTTATTTACTGGGAGGCTTATTCGATGGTAACTCACGTTTGTTAGCTGGCGAGGCTGTTTTGCAGCAACTTCATCAATTTAATTTCGATTGGGCTTTTATTGGTGGAGCGGGAATAACAGAACAAGGGGTGTTTTATTCAGAATTAGCTGATACTCAATTAAAACAGGCGGTTTGTCAAAATTCACAAAACGTTTGCTTGCTGATTGACAGCAGTAAGGTTAATCAACAATCGCCTTATAAAATCAGCTTTTCAGGTATTGACCTGATCATGACGGATAAGCCTTTACCACTGGGCTTAATGGAAGTTATCAAAGCAGAAAAAATCGAGCTAGTCATCGTGAAAGAAGGAAACTAATATGACAATTATTAAAAATGTCAGAATCACTCAAGGTCAAGAATTAGTAGCTGCAACAGTCATCGCTGAAGGGGGCAAAATTCAGCGTATTTTGGTGGAGGAGTCCTTAGGGGTAACGGAGTCCTTTCAAGGGAATGTAGTTGACGGAAACAACCAATTGTTGATTCCGGGAATGATTGATGTTCATATTCATGGAGCTCATAATTTTGATATGATGGACGGCACTGTTGAGAGTATTCAAGCTGTGTCAAAAGCATGCGCAGAGACGGGCTGCACTAGTTTTTTAGTCACCTCTGTTAGTTCTAGCTTGGAAGCCTTACTACAAATGATTGAGCAAACCAAGAGGGTTATTGGCAAAGAACAGGGGGCGAAAATTGCTGGTATTCACTTGGAAGGACCTTATCTTAATGTGGAGAAGAAGGGCATGCAAAATCCAGTCTTTTTACGCCATCCCGATTTAGAGGAAATGAAGACTATCCTTGATGTGGCTGATGGGTTGATTAAGATGGTGACAATTGCCCCAGAGTTACCAGGTGGACTTGAGTTAATTGATTTTCTAAAAGAGCGAGGAGTGGTTGTGGCAATTGCTCATTCTAATGCGACATATGAGGAAGCTCAAATGGCTTTCAGTAAGGGAGCATCTCATATTACTCATTGTTTTAATGCCATGCCGGCTATTCACCATCGAGCGCCGGGTTTAGTGACGGCTGCATTAGAAGATGATAGCGTGAGTGTTCAAGCAATTGTTGATGGGGTTCATCTTCATCCGGGGATTGTTCGCTTGATGCATAAAATCAAGGGACCTGATAAAATGGTGCTGACAACAGATGCGTTACAAGCCATGGGAGTTGGCGATGGTGACTATCTGTTTGGCGGACACCAGGTGACGGTGACAGATGGGGTTGCTCGCTTGCAAGATGGGACCTTAGCTTCAAGTACCGTGACGATGAATCGTTCGTTACAATTTAGCACGTCTTTTGGTATCCCGTTAGCGGACACGATTGAGATGGCTGCTGGAACGCCAGCAAGGGTCTTAGGGATAGCTGATGTGGGACAGATTAAAGAGGGATTTGTGGCGGATTTAGTTCTGCTTGATGAGGAATTTAATGTGTTGACCACATGGATTGATGGTGTCGAATATTAGTAGAGATCAATAAGCCAGAGCCTTGGCTTATTTTTTCTTAAGCATATTCACAAAAAAATCACATAAAGGTACAAAAAAAACGTTTATTCTTAACCTTGGCTTAAGCTTTTAGCAGTATAGTAATAGCAGGTTAACCAAACAATTTAATTTTGTGGATGAACGTGGTGTTAAACTCTTTGAGGATATCAGTTGGTTCGTTCTCTGTTCCGAGGTGTAGGTTCGAATCCTACCGTCCACGCTTGCGCTAGGCGCACCAAATATTAGATGAAAGGATGTCTTATTATGAAGAAATTATTGGCCATTGGCTCGTCACTTTCAGCTCTTGTTGTCCTTGCTTACATGACCCGTAAAGAGGTCAAACAGTTGAAAAAGAGTCACCCAATTATCATTAGTTAAGCTTAAAATAGCCCCTTCTCACGTAGCGTGAGGAAGGGTTTTTTCGTCTTTAGGAGTAATGAGAGGTATCGCTGTAGGTGATGATCTTCACTTCTTTATCTGTTAATGTCAAGATGCTTAAACTGTTGGGCTCCACATCAGCCAGACCGTTTAAATCAGCCAGTTCTCGTTGTAGAAGGGAGCTGATGATGGTTTTAATTGTTAAACGATGGGAGACAATCATTATTTTTTGTTGGGGATGGGAATCGACAATCTCCTTGATGCTGGCACTGCTGCGGTTTTTCAGCGCTTGGAAGGTTTCTCCACCATTGTCCCCTTGGAAAAGATGGGGAGTTTCCCAAAATCGTTGCCACTCGGTCTGATCTGTTTCAGCAATTTCTTGACGAGTTCGTCCCTCCCAGGTTCCCATACCAATTTCTCGCAAACGGCTGTCAGCTTTTGGGGTAAGTGATAATTGTTGGGTGATTAGCTGGGCTGTTTTTATCGCCCTAGGACTGTCGCTCGTATAGCAAGCATCGATTGGTAGTGAAGCAAGTTTCTCCCCCAGTAGTTGAGCTTGTTTAATTCCTTGACTGGTTAAGTCAGAATTTAAATGTCCCTGCATTCTTTTTTCAGCATTCCAAATGGTTTCCCCATGGCGCACTAAGTATAGTTCGGTCTGTGTCATTAGTTGGCTCCTTTTATCAGGTTAACATCACTATAGGCTAAAAAAGGCGTGCGTTCTAATACAAAATCGAGTATGATTCATATAGATAAGCTATGAGAGGGGGGACGTAATGAATTTGCATGGGCTGCGTTTGTTTCATGAAGTGGCTAAATACGGCAGTGTTACGAAGGCGTCTGAGAGCTTAAGAATCAGTCAACCTTCTGTCACCTCCCAGATTAAAAAGTTTGAAAAGGATGAAGGGGTTCAGCTGTTTGTGCCAGCTGGACGAGGGATTCAATTAACGTCTCTAGGTGAGTCAGTCTATCAGATGAGTCAAGAGTTATTTGCGGTTGAACAGGAAATCGTGAGTCTCTTTCAAGAGGCAACCAAACAAACGGAAGCTGTTTTGCGTCTTGGGGGAAATTACTTAACCGTCACTCATTTGATTCCTGATTGGAAGGCACAGTTTGCGGCGGTTTTTTCAGGTTCCATTGAATTAGCAACGTTAAACTCTCATGATTTAGTGAAAGGGCTGTTGGCGGGGCAACTGGATATGGCTCTTCTGGGCGCAAGTCAGGTGACAGATTCCCGATTGGCTCGTTACAAGGTGTATGAAGACCGATTGTGTTTTATTGGGTCTCCAAGTTTAGAACAGGCCAAGGGTCAGACCTTAAGCTTGGCTTGTTTGGCCGAGGCTGATTTTATTGGTCGAGAGCCAGCAAGTTTTACTCAACAATCCCTTGAGTCTTTGTACCGCTCATCAGAGGTGGCGTTGCCACGTTTTAGTTTGATTTATAATAACTCACGCGATGCTCTGGAAGCGGCTTTAGCCGGTAAAGGCATTCATTATTGTTCGTATTTAATGGTCAGTGAAGCGCTGGAAAAGGGGGATTTGGTAGAGATAAAGGTGGATATCCCTCCCCAGTCACACGCCATTTACCTTTATCACTTAAGGAACAATCCATTAGGCAAGGCGGCTCGGGATTTTAAACATTTAATACTGACAAGCGTAGGTTGATGAATGTCCCTGAATAAGGTCAGCAAAAAAGAGCCTGAAAGAGGCTCTTTTTGCTAGCTGTTTAAACGTTCTAAGGCTTTTTTAGGTACCTCTGATTTATTGATTTCTTCGTAATGCTGAACATAGCGACCTTTAGCTGTTAATTTTAAATAATGATGATGCTGAAGCTTTTCTGAAGTGTCGTAGCTAACATCCTGAGAGTCGCCATCAGTGGTGTAGGCGACTTGGGTGTAGCGGTAACCTGTCGTTTCAATGGTTCCTTGGTTATTGGTCTTAACATAAAGAGGCTGCCAGTCAATCAATATATTGTAACGGTCCATCAAGCCATAAAAAGGACCTGTTTCCTGTTGAGTTGCCAGAGTAAAGGCGCCGAACAAACCGGTGATGACGGTGAGTGTCAGAATTGTTTTAATCAGAAAAGCGACTGTGTGTCTTAACATAACGTCCCTTCTTTCTTTTAACTTTAAAGATATGTCTCTGATTCAACCTTTAATAGGGATTGTAAGAGAGAGTTTAACTTATCTCAAGTATAAAGGAATTATGATAAAAAAACATGATGCCCAAGATTGACTTTTTTCTCCATCTTAAGACGGTCTTTGCCTTAGCTGGAAGAAATGGCACTAAAGACAATTGGTCTTTGATTTGGTACACTTGTGGCAGACATAAAAGGAGGAGTGATCGAGATGAAAAAAGCTCAGGAGTGGATTGATGAGTTAGGGCTAGAACCTCATCCAGAGGGTGGTTTTTATAAGCGAACGGAAGAGAGTGATTTGTCCCTGGGCAAAGAGGCTCGTCAGCGGCCTTTGTATACGAGTATTTATTTTTTATTAACACCTGAGAGTCCGTCTCATTTTCATCGTTTAACCTCAGATGAAATTTGGTATTACCATGAGGGACAGCCATTAGTGGTACATTGTTTGTTTCCAGATGGCAGATACGAAGCCATTTATTTAGGTAAAGATGTGGCTGGTGGCCAGCGATTGCATTATACTGTGCCAAGAGGAACTATTTTTGCGTCCAGTGTTCCAGTCGATTATGCGTTGGTAAGCTGTCTAGTAGCACCTGGCTTTGATTTTAGCGATTTTGAATTGTTTACGCAGTCTCAATTACTGAAGGAATACCCACAGCACAAAAGGATTATTCAAGAGCTGGCCTATGAAATTTTACCAGAGTAAACCAAAGAGGCATGATTAAGTGTCATGCCTCTTTAGTTTACTCTCTATTAACATAAGGTGCTAAATAAATAAGCATTTACTAATTTTTCAGTGGCGTCAATCGAGTCGCTGTGAGTCCGTTCGTAAGCGTGGCTAGCTTCGATGCCGGCTCCCAATAAGCCGTGCTTAACATCAGCGCCAGCTTTCATAGCGGCGGAGGCGTCACTGCCATAAAAAGGATAGATATCCAATTGGTAAGGAATACTTTGGGCATCGCATAGATTGGATAAATGATTGCGGAGATCTAAGTGATAAGGTCCGCTGGCATCTTTTACGCAAATCGAGACGGTGTATTCGTCTGTTTGCTGGTCGTCCCCCATAGCGCCCATATCGACAGCAACGTATTCCACGACTTTATCAGAAATATTGGAGTTACCACCGTAACCGATTTCCTCGTTATTGGAAAAGAAAAAATGGGTCGTATAGGGGAGAGTTTCCTTGTCTTCTGATAAGCGTCGTAAAAATTGGATTAAAATCGCTGCACTGACCTTATCATCGAGGTGGCGGGATTTAATAAACCCACTAGGGGTAATTTCTGTTCGAGGATCAAAGCTGATAAAATCGCCCACTTGAATGCCCAAGGCTTTAGTTTCTTCTGCTGTCTTGACCTTCTCATCAATGCGAACGGTCATATTCTCTTGATTGCGTTCGGCCGTGCCCGCATCTTTGTAAACGTGAACGCTCGTTTGATGCATTAAAATCGTACCGGTGAAGGTTTTGCCAATCTGTGTGTGGATTTGACAATATTCGCCTTCAATGGCGTTAAAACGGAAGCCACCAATTAAGTCCAATTTTAAGCGACCATCGGGACGGATAGCCCGAACCATGGCCCCAAGGGTATCAACATGAGCGGTAATAAACCGTTCTTGTTCCGTATTTTCGCCCTTAACAGTTACCATTAAACTGCCCTTGCGATTTTCATAAGGGGCATAGCCGTAAGGTTTTAAGTCATCAGCGATGGTTTGAATAATGGCTGCAGTATCGCCTGTCGGAGAGGGGATATTGGTTAATTTAGCCACTAATTCAATGGTTGTTTCAGTCATAATAAATCTCCTTTTGTGTTATCAGCAACTGCTGATTGTTTTTCTACTCCTTATACTAGCCGATAATTCACTAAAAAGAAACTTAAATAGGTTGAGCATTTTACTTTTAAAAATACCCCTATAGGTATATAGTGTTTGTAGTAGCAATGAAATAATCTGAAAAAGGGGAGTTAAGATGTTTTTATTTAATAAGGTAGCGACGATTAGTGCCGCTGAGTTGACGGAATGTTTAAGTCAAAAACCAGTGATTATTGATGTAAGAGAAAAAGAGGAGTTTGCCAGAGGACACATACCTGGTGCGAAAAATATGCCATTGGGAGAGCTTGACCAGTATCAAGGCAAGAAGACCAAAGTTTACGTAGTTTGTCAGTCGGGGATGCGCAGCAAACAAGGGGCGATCCTTTTGAACGCTAAGGGATATGAAGCTGTTAATTTAACCCACGGCATGATTGGGTGGAATGGTCCAGTCAAGCCTTAAGAAGGAGTCTTGAAGATGAAAGTATTAATTATTGGCGGTGTGGCTGGGGGAATGTCGGCAGCAACCCGACTACGTCGATTAAATGAACAAGCAGAGATTATCGTGTTGGAAAAAGGGCCACACGTCTCCTTTGCCAACTGTGGCTTGCCCTATTATGTATCAGGGGAGATTACGGAACGGGAGGCCTTGCTGGTTCAAACACCTGCTAGTTTAAAGGCTCGTTTTAATCTGGATGTTCGTCCTGAAAGCGAAGCAATCGAACTAGATGGCGTGGCTAAAAAAGTCAAAATTAAACAAGGCCAAAAGGTTTACTGGGAGAGTTACGACTCCTTGGTGTTGTCACCGGGTGCCCGTCCATTTGTGCCATCAATTAGGGGAATAGAGTCGGAATCAGTGTTTACTTTGCGAAACGTGATTGATTTGGATAACATTATGGCTTTTACCGAAGCGCAACAGCCCCGCAAGGCCTTGGTTATCGGTGCCGGTTTTATTGGGCTAGAAATGGCTGAAAACCTCAGACGTAAAGGGTTGGATGTGACGATTGTGGAAAAAGCGGCTCATGTTTTACCGCCTTTGGATGAAGAGATGGCGGTTTTTGCTGAAGGGGAGTTGCGTAAACACCAAGTCAGTGTCTTGACCAATTTGTCGGCGGTTAGTTTTAACGAGGGACGTGTACAATTAGAAGATGGCCAAGAATTGGAAACAGATATGATTATTTTATCCGTAGGGGTTCGGCCTGAAACGACCTTGGCCGAAGCCGCAGGAATCAAGCTTGGCTTAGGTGGTGGTATTTTAGTGGACGAGCATTATCGGACCAATTTACCTGATGTTTATGCCGTAGGTGATGCGATTGTCGTGACACAACAAGTTACAGGAGAAGAGGCCTTAATCTCTTTGGCTTCTCCGGCCAATCGACAAGGTCGTCAAGTGGCAGATGTGATTGCAGGACTGCCACGGATCAATCAAGGGAGCATCGGTACGGCAATTGTTCGTCTCTTTGAGTTAACTGCCGCTACTACAGGGCTAAGTGAGCGGCAAGCGAAACTAGCTGGTTTAAATTATCAGGTGGTTCACGTTAGGGGCAATGATCATGCTGGTTATTACCCAGGGGCGACAGCCGTTTTATTAAAGCTTATCTTTAATCCGGAGTCTGGGGAAATTTATGGGGCTCAAGGTGTGGGTGAAAAAGGAATTGATAAACGAATAGACAGTTTGGCCACGGCTATTAAGGGTCAGTTAAGGGTAGCCGACTTACCTGAACTTGAATTTACCTACGCGCCACCCTTTGGTGTGGCTAAAGATCCTGTCAATATGTTGGGGTATGTGGCGTTGAATGTGATGGAAGGTCACAGTGAGATGGTTCAATGGTATGACTTGCAAGGGCTGTTGGCTGAGGGGCGTCGATTGTTGGATGTGCGAGGACCGGAGGAATATGCAGCTGGCTACATTAAGGGTGGCGTCAATCTGCCTTTGCCAGACTTGCGTCAGCGGTTATCTGAACTGGATAAGGAACAGTCTTACATTGTGAGTTGTGCAAGTGGACAACGAAGCTATATCGCTGAGAGGCTGTTGAAACAGTCTGGTTTTAAGGTGAAAAATTTAGATGGGGCTTTCGGTTTATACAGCCAAGTTCGTCCGGAAGATGTTGTGAAGGGGGTTGAGGAATGAAGTGTGATAAAAAAATAATTAATCGTTTAAAACGGGCAGAAGGTCAAATGCGAGGGATTCAAAAGATGATGGAAGAAGGTCAAGATTGTTATGACATGATGATTCAGTTGTCTGCCGTTCGTTCCAGTATTGATAAAATTATGGGAATTATGGCGGGTGAGAATTTAAAGCATACGCTGGAAAAGCCGCTGGCAGACGAAGAGGCCCAAGCTGAAAAAGTGGCTCAAGCCATGCAGATGATTGAACGTAAATAATGACAGTAAGTCAGTCTGGATAAGGCTGGCTTATTGTGTTATGTCGTGTGAACTCTGAGAATCGTCAGGGTGCCATTATCGGTTACCTTGTTAGCCATGCTCATGTGGGATGTCAGTTATTTCGACCTTATTCGCCAGCGGCTAAAAAAGCAGAGCGCTTATTTTGATTGTAAAAGTGGCGTAGTAGCAACCCGAGAGTCAAAAAAGGAAGGTGATTAAGCTCTTGATGGAAGACTTTATCATCTTCTCTGTTCTAATTTGGGTGGGAGATGACCGATTGGCTTTAAATTTGCCGAGTTTTCGAGTAAACTAGGAGTGGAACGAATAGAGAAGGGGAGTTAAATGACTAAATTAAGAGGGTTTGAAAAAGTATCTACATTTACAGAGGTTAATCTGCCCGTTCGCGCAACTAAAAATGCAGCGGGATATGATTTTGAAGCAGCTGAAGAGGTGGTAATCCCAACGATTTGGAAACAGGGAATTGCCACAGTTTTAAAAGCCGCATTAAAAGGTGAGTCTGTTTTGATGGATCAACAAAGTGTTAAAGAAGTGAAGCCAGTTCTAATCCCTACAGGCATTAAAGCGTATATGGGTGAAGATGAATTTTTACAATTGTGCAATCGTTCAAGTAATCCGCTGAAAAACTTTTTACTTCTGGGAAATGGTGTTGGAGTGATTGACAGTGATTATTATGACAATGCCGATAATGAAGGGCATATCATGTTTCAATTTATCAATTTTGGTTTAACAGACAAGGTCATAAAAAAAGGCGAACGAATTGGCCAAGGGATTTTTCTACCATTCTTAAAAGCGGATCAGGATGTGACACTTGGTGAACGGACAGGTGGTTTTGGTTCTTCTGGCAAGTAAATAGAGGTGTGTAAACAAGTAGCAGTGCTTTTCATAAAGAGGCTGTTGCTTGTTTTTCATTTGTTTGGGCAAATCGCTTATTTTTAATTAAAAATCGACAAAAGAACAGGTTAATATGGGGCGTATCTGCCAGTGTTATGTTAAAATAAAGGATAGATTGAAAAATTATGAGATTTCTGAAAAAGTTCGGACTAATATTGGAGTGTTTACACTCTTTTTCTAATATTTTTCATAGAATTAACGTATACGAGGTTTATAGTGAAGAAAGAGGGATAATGTGGCCAAAAAAGCAAAAACACAATTTGAATGTCAGGCTTGTGGCTATATTTCACCGAAGTATTTAGGCCGTTGCCCCAATTGTGGTACGTGGAATGAAATGCTAGAAGTTAAAATTCAGGAAGAAGCGACTCGCAATAGCCGTGTTAGTATGACTGGGAGACGTTCGACGGCTCAGAAGCTTGGGGATGTGACGTCTAAAAAAGAACCACGAGTTAAAACCAAATTAGATGAATTAAATCGAGTTCTTGGTGGCGGTGTTGTCCCAGGTTCATTAGTCTTAATCGGTGGTGATCCGGGAATAGGGAAATCAACCTTACTACTGCAGGTTTCTCAACAACTGCATCAAAGTGGCGGGAAAGTACTTTACGTTTCTGGTGAGGAAAGTGCTGAGCAAATTAAAATGCGTGCCGAGCGCTTGAGTATTGAAGGCAATGATTTTTTTGTTTATCCGGAAACGGATATGTCGGCGATTCGTCAAACAATTGAAGAACTGGAACCTGACTATGTGATTATTGACTCGATTCAAACGATGATGCAGCCGGAAATTTCCAGTGCTACAGGTAGTGTGAGTCAGGTGCGGGAAACGACGGCAGAATTAATGCAAATTGCCAAAACCAATGAAATTGCCATTTTTATTGTGGGACATGTGACCAAAGAAGGAGCTTTAGCAGGACCGCGAATGTTAGAGCATATGGTTGACACTGTTTTGTACTTTGAAGGAGATCGACACCATACTTTCCGTATTTTACGGGCAGTTAAGAATCGTTTCGGGTCAACGAATGAGATTGGTATTTTTGAGATGAAAGAAAAGGGCTTAGTTGAAGTGGTCAATCCATCAGAAGTCTTCCTTGAAGAACGGATTGACGGTGCAACTGGTTCGGCCATAGTAGTTTCCATGGAAGGAACGCGCCCCATTTTAGTAGAGGTTCAATCACTGGTGACGCCAAGTATGTTTGGCAATGCCAAGCGGACTTCAACCGGACTGGATTACAATCGAGTGTCCTTAATTATGGCAGTCTTAGAAAAGCGTGCTGGTTTATTATTGCAAAATCAGGATGCCTATTTAAAAGCAGCGGGCGGTGTCAAATTGGATGAACCTTCGATTGATCTAGCGATTGCGGTAGCCATAGCCTCAAGCTATAAAGATCAAGGGACATTACCAACTGAGTGTTTTGTAGGTGAGATTGGCTTGACAGGTGAAATTAGACGAGTTAGTCGGATTGAGCAACGTGTTGGCGAAGCAAAAAAATTAGGATTTAAAAAGATTTACGTGCCGAAAAACAACTTAGCGGGCTGGGAACCACCGAAAGGAATTGAAGTTGTTGGCGTGGCAACCTTAGGCGAAGCACTGAGAAAAATATTTCCATAAGTGTCATAAATGGCTAGGGCACCATTGTCCTAGCTTTTCATACAACAAAATTAGAGGAGGCGATTAGCTTGGAAAAAAGAATATTTTCATTTTTCATGATTTTACTGGGCTTGAGTTTAGGGATTACATTTATGCCCAAAGCGTGGGAATTATTTAATATCGATAACAGTATTTTAAACAATTATTTTTCAAATGGACTTATTGGCGCTATTATTTTTCTTATTATATCTTTAGTGACTGGGAAATACGTTATCGCAGCAATCAAACGAGTAGAAAAAAGTCTGAGCGGTCAAAGTTTGACGTATTTATTATTTGGGACAATCGGGACGGCAATTGGCTTATTGCTAGGTGTGTTGGTTTCTGTGCCACTGTTTAATTCGGATTCACCAGTTATTAGCAATATTATCCCGATTATCATTATGACGGTGTTAGCTTATTTAGGATTTAGAGTGGGAACCCTTCGTCAAGATGAATTCAAGAAGTTATTTGCTTCAAAAAATAAACGGAATTCAGAGGATGTCCTTGAGCGTAAAGCGTCAGACACCTTTCGCAAGTATAAAGTATTGGATACTAGCGTGATTATTGACGGACGGATATACGATGTAGCAAAAACAGGTTTTATTGAAGGGGTCTTGTTGATTCCTAATTTTGTGTTATATGAATTGCAATACATTGCTGATTCTGGCGATAGTTTGAAACGGGTTCGCGGTCGTCGAGGCTTAGATATTTTAAATGCTCTTCAAAAAGAAGACAGTGTTCAGGTTGAGATGTATGAGGGTGATTTTGAAGACATTGCTGAAGTTGATAGTAAGTTAATTAAGTTAGCTAAATTGTTGGATGGTGTCGTTGTGACCAATGATTTTAACTTGAACAAGGTAGCAGAATTTCAAAATGTGCCAGTTTTAAATATCAATGCGCTGGCTAATGCGGTGAAACCGGTCGTAATTCCTGGGGAGACTATGCGGGTGATGGTTGTCAAAGATGGAACGGAGCGTCAACAAGGAGTGGCTTATCTGGATGATGGTACGATGATTGTTGTGGAAGATGGTCAGCACTATATGAATCAGGATATCGATGTGGTGGTAACCAGCGCCTTGCAAACAGCTGCTGGACGAATGATTTTTGCTAAACCCGTTCATGCTCAAAGAGGCTTAAATGAAAATCAGCACGAGTCGCGTTACGATAAAAATCAGAATCAAAATCAGAAGAAAAAAAGGAAATAAAATCCAATAGTGAAAGCTTAACATGAGAGGGGCGTTGGCCATGGAATATGAGTTAATTCTGTTAGGTGCCGGCCAGGGAAGGCGAATGCGGGCGTCTCGTAATAAAGTATTGCTTGAACTAAACGGTAAACCGGTGCTGGCGTATGCCTTGGCAACTTTCTTAGCTGATCCGGCGTGTCAGCGTGTCATCGTGGTAATTCAAGAGGACGAGCGCTCGTTAGTGGAAGCTTTGGTCGCGGTTTACTTTCCTGATAGTAGGACCCCAATTGAATTGGTAGTTGGTGGTTGTGAGCGTCAGGACAGTGTCTACCAAGGGTTACTGGCCGTTCAGAATCAATCTGGTTATGTCTTTGTTCACGATGGCGCTCGACCTTTTGTGACACAAGAAATTTTAAAAGCCGTCAGTAAGAGTGTTATGCGGCAACAGGCTGCCATTGTGGGAGTACCTGTGAAAGACACGATCAAAAAAGCTGAAGGTGGCAATGTTATCGGGACAATTCCTCGGGATACCTTGTGGCAAGTTCAAACGCCGCAAGCCTTTGTGGCATTAGAATTGCGTCAGGCTCATGAACAAGCTCAAAGAGATGGCTATCTTGGGACAGACGATGCGTCTCTGATTGAAGAGTATGGCAACCGAGAAATTGCGATGGTGCCTGGCAGTTACGAAAACATTAAACTAACGACACCTGATGACATGATCATGGGTGAGGCGATAGCCAAGTGGCGATTACAGAGTGGAGGGTATTAGATGAGGATTGGTCAAGGGTTTGACGTTCACCAGCTGGTTTCAGGGCGCCCGTTGATGATTGGCGGGGTGAATATTCCTTATGGAAAAGGACTGCTCGGACATTCCGATGCTGATGTCTTATTACATGCCATTACTGACGCTCTTTTAGGTGCTGCTGGCTTGGCGGATATCGGTCATTTATTCCCAGATACAGATGATGATTTTAAAGATGCGGATTCCGTGGTATTATTAAGTAAAGCTTGGCAAGAGATTAGTCGAGCAGGTTTTACGATTGGCAATCTGGACTGCACTATTTTAGCTGAGAAGCCAAAAATGCAACCTTACTTGCCAGAAATGAAATCACGAATTGCTCAGGCTTGTGGTTGTGATATCTCTCAAGTTAATGTGAAGGCAACGACGATGGAAACAATGGGTTTTGTCGGTCAGGAAGAAGGAATCGGCGCCCTTGCAGTAGCATTATTAGTGATAACAAAATAGAAAGAGGCTATGACCATGACGAAAAAAGTACGTGTGCGTTACGCACCAAGTCCAACAGGACATCTACACATTGGAAACGCGCGAACTGCGCTATTTAACTATTTATATGCGAAACATCACGATGGTGAGTTTATTATTCGAATTGAAGACACCGACTTGAAACGTAATATTGAAGGTGGCGAAAAAAGCCAGTTAGATAATTTAACATGGTTAGGAATTGATTGGGCAGAAGGTCCGGAAAATCCTGGGAAATATGGTCCTTACCGTCAATCGGAACGTAAAGAAATCTACACGCCTTTAGTGGATCAATTGTTAGCTAGCAACTTGGCCTACAAATGTTATGCCACAGAAGCTGAATTAGAAGAGGTTCGTGAAGCTCAAAAAGCGCGCGGTGAAATGCCTCATTATAACGGGATGTGTGCGGATTTAACCGCCGATGAACAAGCGGCGTATGAAGCAGAAGGCCGTGAGCATGTGGTTCGCTTCCGAGTACCGAAAAACAAAGAATTTAAATTTAATGACTTGGTTAAAGGCGATATTAGTTTCGAGTCAGACAGTGTTGGTGGAGATTTCGTTATTTTAAAACGCGATGGCATGCCGACTTACAACTTTGCTGTGGCTGTAGACGATCACATGATGGAAATTTCTCATGTCCTTCGGGGCGATGATCACATTGCTAATACGCCAAAGCAATTGATGATCTATGAAGCTTTTGGTTGGGTACCGCCAGTCTTTGGCCACATGACGCTGATTATCAACAGTGAAACGGGTAAAAAACTAAGCAAGCGGGATGAAACGATTTTACAATTTATTGAGCAGTACCGTGATTTAGGTTATTTACCAGATGCGATGTTTAACTTTATTGCCTTATTAGGTTGGTCGCCGGTGGGAGAAGAAGAACTCTTCACGCCAGCTCAAATCATTGAGATGTTTGATGCGGATCGCTTAAGTAAATCACCAGCAGCTTTTGATGGTAAAAAATTAGAGTGGATTAACAATCAGTACATTAAACAATTAGACTTGGATCAATTGACTGAAATGGCCTTGCCTTTCTTAGTGAAAGCTGATAAAGTAGAAGCCAATCCCAATGCGGAAAAATTAGCTTGGGTTAAAAAATTAGTTAGCTTGTATCAACCGCAAATGAGTTACGCAGCAGAGATTGTGGAGTTGTCAGATTTATTTTTCGGCGATCATCCTGTTGCTGATGGGGAAGCCAAAGAAATCTTAGCAGGCGAAACGGTTCCAACCGTTCTAACGGCCTTTAAAGAAGAGATCAAGGGACTAACTGAATTTGATGTCCCAGCGATTAAAGGGGCAATTAAAGCTGTTCAAAAGGAAACAGGTGTTAAGGGGAAAAATCTCTTTATGCCAATTCGTGTCGCTGTTTCAGGTGAAATGCACGGTCCTGAATTAGGTGATACCATTGTGTTACTTGGTAAAGAAAAAACAATCGCCCATTTGGAAAATGCTTTAGCATAAAATAAATAGCAGTACAAACACGTTGAGAAGAAGAAGTAAGGATGTTGTTAGTTGCAGAGAGTCTGTGGTTGGTGAAAACAGATACTAACGAGTCTTGAAATGCCTCTTTCAGTGGTTTTAGCGAAGGACTTTCAGTAGCTAAAAACGGGATAACAGCCGTTAGCTTGTTTAGAGGTGAGGAACTCTCACGAAAAAAAGTGGAACCACGTGTAAACGTCTTTTTCTTCAAGTTTTAGCTTGAGGAAAAAGACGTTTTTTAGTTGTATTTGTCCTTTAGAGGGGGAGACGTATGCAGTTTTATACCTATTCGTTTTTAGAAAACCAGACTCATTTAACGAATTATCTTAACTATGTGTTGGTAGGCAGTATTAGTGTTGTTACTACTGGTTGGCTTTCAGTATTTGCGGCATTATTTATAACGATGATATTACGATATTGCAGTTTTTCTTGGTGTTGGTGATCTGGACCTTTTTAGTTTTTACCCTTAAATTCATTAAAAATCACAACCGTTTAGCCAAGCAAATCATTGATGGCAAACCGGTTACGCTGATTTCAAATGGCAAGGTCCTTGTGAATGCATGAGAAATGGGATTGCAGCTAGTGATCTCAGTTTTAAATTACGAACAGCAGGTGTTTATGAAATTAGCAAGGTTCACAAAGGAATTCTTGAGCAAAATGGACAGTGGACTATCCGTTAATACGGTGAAGTATCCGCTGATTTTAGAGGGTCAAATTAATCAGGACGTCCTGGAATTAGTTGATCTTGACAGTCTTTGGCTGGATGGGAAATTGAAACAACAAGGGCTAGAGTTGAAAGATATTTATATTGGCGAATACATTTCAGGCGAGTTGATCGCCCACTTGTATCAAAAATAGAAAGATGAGGAGAGGAAGATGAGACTAGAAGATATTCAAGCTGTAAAAGAAAATGATCCCGCTGCGCGAACGACTCTTGAGGTCATCTTAACCTATCCCGGTCTCCATGCTATTTGGGCTCATCGGGTTTCCCATTTTCTGTTCAAACATGGTTTTAAATTATTAGCTCGCATCAACTCGCAGTTTTGGCGTTTTATTACAGGGATTGAGATACATCCAGGGGCAACGGTTGGCCGACGAGTATTTATTGATCATGGCATGGGTGTGGTAATTGGTGAGACGGCTGAAGTCGGCGATGATGTGGTGATATTTCATGGGGTGACCCTTGGTGGGACGGGGAAAGAGTGCGGTAAACGACATCCGACGATTGAAAACGGCGTTTTATTATCAGCACAGGCTCAAATTTTAGGACCTATTACGATTGGTGAAGGCGCAAAAATTGGTGCCTCTGCAGTGGTCTTAATGGATATTCCTGCGGGAGCCACCGCTGTGGGAATTCCAGCAAAAGTAGTTAAGCAGAAAAGGAGTCAGATAGATGATAAAAATATATAATACCTTAACACGTGAAAAAGAAACCTTTGTTCCGTTGGAACCTGGGAAGGTTAAGATGTATGTTTGTGGGCCGACGGTCTATAATTACATCCATATCGGCAATGCCCGCAGTTCGATTGCCTTTGATACGATTCGTAAGTACTTGGAATATCGGGGCTATCAGGTCCATTATGTGTCTAACTTTACGGATGTGGATGATAAAATCATTCGTGAAGCTAAGGCTCAAGGGATTTCGCCGAAAGAATTGGCTGATCGTTTTGTGGCGGCCTTTCACGAAGATACAGCTGCGTTGAACGTTAAGCCGGCTTGTGAACATCCGCGAGTGGTGGAGTACATGGACGACATTATCGAGTTTATTGACGCCTTAATTGAAAAAGAGTATGCTTACGTTTCTCAAGGTGATGTGTATTATCGCACCCGAAAGTTTGCTAACTACGGTCAGTTAAGTGACCAGTCGATCGACGAGCTAGAAATTGGTGCCAGTAATCGTACAGGTGAAGAGCTAGCTAAGAAAGAGGATCCATTGGATTTTGCTTTGTGGAAAAGTGCGAAACCTGCTGAAATCTCATGGGAATCTCCTTGGGGACCTGGGCGACCGGGTTGGCATATTGAGTGTTCTGTTATGGCTACTAAGCTGTTAGGCGAGACCATCGACATTCATGGTGGTGGTCAAGATTTAGAGTTTCCCCATCATGAAAATGAAATTGCTCAAAGCGAGGCGAAAACAGGGCATACCTTTGCTAATTATTGGATGCATAATGGTTATTTAACGGTCGGTGAATCCGGTGAAAAGATGAGTAAATCGTTAGGTAATTTTGTGACGGCTCATGATTTTATTGCCAATGGTAATCCTGAAAGTATTCGGTTTGCTTTAGCAACCACTCAGTACCGTCGACCGATTCCGTTTAATGAAACAACCGTGGCAGATGCTGAAAATAATTTACAGAAGATCAAAACGGCGTATCAAAATACGCAGTTTCGTCAAAAGGATGCTCAGGCGAGCTTGTCGGATGATGCTGTTAAATTGACAGAATTATCACTAATGAGCGACAAATTTATCATGGAGATGGACGACGATTTTAATGCAGCGAACGGCATTACAGTTGTCTATGAGCTGGTAAAATGGCTGAATAGCTATAATCAGGAAGACCAAGTCTCTTTAGTTGTTAGTCAGCAGGCGTTGAACTTATTGACAGAGTGGTTAACCATTTTTGGCATCGAACTAGGTGGACAAGAGTTATTAGACGATGCGATTGATCAGTTGATGATTGAACGGGAAGAAGCCCGTCAAACCAAAAACTTTGCTCGCAGTGATGAAATTCGTGATTTATTGAAAGAACAAGGCATTACCTTAGAAGATACCCCTCAGGGAACCAGATGGAGACGGAATTAATGAAAGAAATAAAAGAGTTTAAATTATTAAATGGACTAGCCCTGGCTTATGTCGGAGATGCGATTTATGAGATCTACATTCGTGATTATTTGATTCGACAAGGTCAAACTAAACCGAATATGCTTCACCGTCAGGCCACAACTTATGTGTCGGCCAAAGCTCAAAGTTATTTGATGAAAGAGATGTTAAAGGCAGAGCTGTTGACAGAAGAAGAAACGGTCATGTACAAACGAGGGCGGAATGCCAAGAGTCATACGTCTGCTAAAAATGCCGATATTACGACCTATCGAGTGTCTACAGGCTTTGAAGCTTTATTCGGTTACTTGCATTTAACAGAACAGAAAACACGCTTAGAAGAGTTGGTTCAATGGTGTATTAAGACGATAGGGGAGAAGCAAGATGGCTAGAAAACAAAACGAGTTTGGACGTCAAAAACAGAAACGAAATGATGGAGACGCTAAAGGCAAACCTCGTCGCCAAGAGCAACCTGTTGAGAACGAGCCTAATGAAGATTTTGCTGTGGGACGTCATGCGGTGGTTGAGTCTTTAAAAAATAATCGAGGAAATAAATTATTTTTACAAGAGGACTTAAGTGGTCCAAAAATTCAAGAGTTAAAAGAGTTGGCAGCTGAATTTTCTGTGCCTGTTTCTTGGGCGCCCAAAGTTAAATTGGACAAACTGACAGACGGCGCAGTTCACCAAGGGGCGGTTCTGGGGATTACTCCCTTTGAGTATTTAACTGTTGAAGGGTTAATTGCTCAAACAAAAGAGCGAAAGGCAGAGCCATTTTTCTTGATTTTAGATGGCATTGAAGATCCTCATAACTTTGGTTCGATTTTGAGGACCGCAGATGCAGCAGGTGTTGATGGGGTTATTATTCCTAAACATCGTGCTGTGGGGATTACGTCAATTGTAACAAAGACCTCAACGGGAGCTGTTGAACATGTACCAGTGGCGCGTGTCACGAATTTAAAGCAAGCTATTACAGCTTTAAAAGAGCAACAGTTTTGGATTTTTGGGACGGACATGGACGGCACTGATTATCGCAGCTGGAATGTTTCTGGCTCGATTGCGCTGGTAATCGGCAATGAAGGCAAAGGAATGTCTCCAAGTCTCAAAAAAGAGGTGGATGAAATGTTGTCCATTCCGATGGTCGGGCACGTTCAAAGTTTGAATGCAGGTGTTGCTGCTGGTTTATTGATTTACGAAGTATTCCGTAAACGCGGTTAAAAATAAGATGGAAGGAGGTGGGTGTGAATGAAACGACAGATCTTATTAGTGGACGGCTATAATATGATAGGCGCCTGGCAAGAACTAACGCTTTTGAAAAATCAGGAAAAATTAGGAGATGCCAGAGACCTGTTACTTTTTAAGTTATCTAATTATGCAAAATATGAAGGCCTTGAAGTCATTGTGGTTTTTGATGCCCAGCTCGTTCCGGGTATGCAACAGGAATACCGGAAATATCAACTGACGGTAATCTTTACAAAAACGGATGAGACGGCTGATAGTTACATAGAGCGAATGGCTGGGGAATTGATGTCCCGCTTGACGCAAGTCACCGTAGCGACCAGTGATTTAGCTGAGCAGTGGCTGGTCTTTTCAAAAGGGGCTTTACGAAAATCGGCGAATGAGCTACACCAGGATATCCAATTGACTAGCAAAAAGATTGAGCAAGAAACCAGATCCTTTCGACTGGCTAATGCCCATCGGAATTCTGCTTGGAATTTGGAACAACTGACTGATTTGCAACAGTTATTAAAAGACTTGTCAGACTCTTGAGCGCCTAGCCTTAAGAGTTTAGCAGGTCTTTATTTTTACACAGGTGTAAAAAATGCGGAGAAAAAAGAATTAATGTTCCCTTTTTTTCGGCGTATTTAGTATGCTATTATCAAAAAAAGAGAGGTGAACAATTTGATTACTTAGTAAAGGGGGAGCCATGTTTGATGAAGTAAATGTCAATGGATTTTCTGAAGATGCCTATTCAGATATGTTTAAGTTGGAGTTTGAGAGATGTCGGAGAATTGTTTTTTCACTCATGAGATGCTACCATTTGAATGGTTACGATCAAGATGATTGGTTGCAGGAAGCACGACTTGTTTATTGGAAATCCAGAGAAAATTTTGATAAGTCGCAAGGTAAAAGTTTACTAGTTTTTTTTTCGATTAATTTTAAGCACCATGTTATCTCATTATTTAGATCTCAAATGGCAATGAAAAGAAACGGTGGTTTAGATAACGTCTCTTTGGAAGAGTTGAATGAACGGATTGGAGATAGGGTTATCAAGGGGGAAGTGACGCAAGACTTTATTGACGGGATTGTTTTACGGGATTTATTGAAAGATTATTCAAAGAGATTATCCAAGTTCGAGTTAATTGTTTGGCTTAATTTATTATTAGGGAAATCGGCAGAGGAAATTAGTGAGGTTGCGGAATTAACAGTCACTCAAGTCAATAATGCGATAGATCGCGTTAAAAGGAAAATTCGAGTGGAAATGTAAAGAAATGGAAGCGGTAACCTCTCTTTATCTTCCAAGGACTTCAAGGTCAACTTATCTAACGAGCTAGGGGATAGGTTGTGAGATGGTGGACCTTGAAGAGACGGAAGTGTTTGCAACAAATGAAAAATAAATTTATGAACAAATGGAGAGCAACATAAAACAGTATCTTGACGGGAAAGACAAGAAGTAAGGGCTTTTTGTTTGTGAAAGTTCATAAAAAGAACACAATTATAAAAAAAACTTAATGTTTGTTGCAATTGGAATAATTTTGTGATAAACTTGAAATTTTCTGAAAAATGTGGTACAATATCGCCAGAGGTGAATTGGATGCCAACAACATTATCAACAATTAAAAAGAAAATGGAAGATCGCATCGGAAGTAAGATTATGTTAGTCGCTCAAACAGGTCGTAAGCGTCAAACAGAACATCGCGGAACGTTGTCTGAAACATATCCAGCTGTTTTTGTTGTCGATTTAGACCAAGGTGAAAACTCTTTCGAAAGAGTTTCCTATAGTTATACTGACATCTTAACTCACACTGTAGAGGTTGAGTTTTTATAAAATCTCTACAAAAACGATACGTAAAAATAACTAGCCTACAGTTTAAGGCTTTTTATTTTGTCTAAAAATAGAAAAAAATAGAGAAGGAGGCAAATAGATGGAAATTTATATTGATGGTGATGCTTGTCCTGTAAAGGAAGAGGTTTATCGTGATGCTCAGGTTGCAGGGCTTAAAGTGACCTTGGTCACAAGTTTATCTCATCATTCAGGTAAGGCGCTACCGGAAAATGTTAACGTGGTATATGTGGACGAAGGGGCGGATTCTGCCGATTATCGAATTGTGGCATTAATAAAACCTGGAGATATGCTAATTACTCAAGACTATGGTCTGGCATCGTTGGTCCTGCCAAAAGGAGTCAGGGTTATGCACCATTTGGGGTATGAATACACACAAGAAAATATTGGTCAGATGCTTGAGTCTCGTTATATGGGCGCTCAGTTAAGAAAGAGTGGGCAACGGACTAAAGGTCCTAAAAAATATTCAGGTGAGGATCGAGAGAAGTTTCAGAAAAATTTCAATAGAATAGTAAGTGAATTATCTAAAAATAACTAGGAGGAATGGTTGTGCATAAAGTCTTGTTTGTTTGCTTAGGAAATATTTGCCGGTCGCCAATGGCAGAAGCTGTCTTTCGTCAAAAAGTAACGGAGCGGGGGTTAATGGATCAATTTCATATTGAATCCCGAGGAACTAGCCATTGGGAAGAAGGGAACCCACCTCATAGAGGCACACGCCAAAAGCTTAAATCACAAGGGATTAGCTGTGAGGGAATGTCTTCTGAGCAAATGACATCAGGTGACTTTCTTGAGTTTGATTGGATTATTGGGATGGATAATCAAAATAAAGCGGACCTACTGGCATCGGCACCCACTGGAATGACTGAAAAGGTTCATCTGTTATTGGAGGTGTTACCTGAGAGTTCTCGGAAAGAAGTGCCGGATCCTTATTATACAGGGGATTTTGACTTAACCTTTGAGTTAGTGGATAGGGCTACATCGAAGTGGTTGGACTTAATTCTCCAATAAATAAAAAGCATGTCGCCTTGGCGACATGCTTTTTATTTAAATGTATTGGTTTCAAGATTAAAGGCGTTGGTCATTGCAGTCGTTGCTTTTTTACCTGATACTTTGTTGACAAATTCACCTTGAATAATTAAACGTTCGGCACCGGAAAAGTCACAGGTCACAAGGGTCAACATTTTTTTACCTTCCACATCGTCAATGACTTGTGACTGACTTGGATCGACATATTTTTTCATGGTTACTTTATACGTATAGATATATTCTAAATCGGTTAAGTACATGAGGGTTTCTTTGGTCTCGGGAGCCGGAATATTACTTAAGGGAGCGAAAAGTAAGCTGCCGTCGTTCATATTGTGACTGGCCAAGGCGTAGTTTCCTTCGCCCATTTGTTGACCGTCTTTCATGGTACCTGCTCCTGCTGATAAGGCGTAGTTAGAAAGTCCTTTGTAAATCGGTAAGTTTAATCCGATATCTGGTATGGCAATCCCGCCGACCACATATAACTGGTCTTGGTAAACTCGCGATTTGACAACTGTTTCAAAATCAAGCGATTCAACAGCATCAAAATCAAAGCTAACGTCTTTTTCCATATTGCTTTCGATGTCTTTCCGAGATAGGTGTTCAATTCGATTTTTGTTGGACATCCACTTAACAATTTGGTTTTTAATTTGATTATTAAAGACTAAAGCTAAGCCAACAATTAACATTAACGCTAATAATACGTTAATGAGTTTATTTTTTAAGGATGATTTTTTTTTCTTGGAGCGGGATTGTGATCGTCTGCTTTTTGCGATTGGAATAACCACCTTTCTTATAAGACTAGAAAGGATTAGCTCTCTGCCTTTGTCTGATTTCGCATAAACGTGTTCGCGAAACATTCTCATTCTATCATATAATATCACACTCAAATATTCAATGTAAACGTTCCGGGAGTGTCTTAAGGAAAAGTTTATTACAAACGTATGTCTGGTAAACGGTTTCTAAAAGACGAATGTAATCAAAACTTAAAAAAGATTAGGCCCAAATTGTTCGTGAAATGGGGTAGAATGGTATATAGTAGTGGATAGGGAGAGGTGAGGGACAGTGGCAATGGCATATATTTACATTCATTTGGATACAATTAGCAATTCAGTGCTTTCTAAAGGATTAAGTATAGCTGATTTTGCAGTCTCAGTTCCTGAAAAACCTCAAAACATTTTGCTTTTGGAACCGAATGCGACTGAAGGTGAATTCGAACCCCATACAGGGTTAAAAATGATCCGTGGTCAAGCTCAAGTGGAGGCTTATTTTAACAATCCAAGGCGCGAGGTTGACATAAAGTGGATTGATTTCAGGGATCTGCATTTTTTGCAGCAGTTAACCCCGATGGAAATTGCTGAATTACTCTATTTTAGTCACATGGCAACCCAACTTCATTCGCCGTTTTTTTATAAATTACAAAATAATTTTGTTTATTTTGAAAAAAAAGATAATCTGGCAAAAATTTTCTATCGCCGTCTCGATGATTTTTATGAGATTGTGGCTGAAAAAGTTCGTTTGGGAGTTTTTCAAAAAATCAATGAGCGAAAATCATTTTTTAAAGCGGCAACCCCTGTAGCAAGTATGGATGCAAGTTTGATGAAAGAGTTCCGTTCGGTGTTTCAAGAAGGCGTTGTGTTGGATTTTAAACAACAGGAACTGACAGATCAACGATACAGTATTCCCGTTTATGTGGTAGAAGATCAATTTAAAACGATTGACAGTCGTAAATTTAGACAAGAAGATCGGATTGCGTTGATCACCTATGACTTGAGCGCTAAAACTTGGGCGGTTCAACAGGATGAATGGGATCTATTACCTAATTTAAAACAAATATAATATTATCACAGAGTAGCGTGATGACAAGCAGAAAAGACTGAGAACTACCGAGGAAATAGCGGGTAAATTCTAGTCTTTTTTTTATCCTAAAAAATTGTTATAATAAGTCTATCCGCCAAGAGTTAAATTTTGACTCTAGTATGAAAGAGCTGTATGATTTAAAATTGTCTGTTGAAACAATTGAGCGTGTTTATTCCAGTGGGAGTAACGAATTAGAAAGTATGTCTGTAAAGGTATTTCACGATGGAAATGCGTTGTCGCTAGACTTAGAGGAGGAAATGATTTGAAAATCATTGCAATTTACGGAGGAAAGAGTGCGGAACACGATATTTCGATTTTATCGACTTATTCGATGTTGCAAGCTTTCTATTACGAATATTATGAAGTCCAACTGATATACATTACGAAAGCAGGTCAGTGGTTAAAAGGACCTTTGATGAAAGAGGCGCCGAAAACGGAAGCGGAGTTGTACTTAACACCGGCAACAGCCGAAGTGATTGAACCATCGGCGATTAAAGAAGAAGACAGTATTGTTTTCCCGATTTTACATGGACCAAATGGCGAAGATGGCACTATTCAAGGTTTGTTGGAAATTTTGAATCTCCCTTATGTTGGGGCAGGTGTTTTAGCTAGCGCTTGTGGCATGGATAAAATTATGACCAAATACATCTTGCAACAAATTGGCATTCCTCAAGTTCCCTATGTCTCGGTAGTTAAAACTAAGTGGAAGGATACTCCTGAAGAGGTCTTTAGTCAGTGCGAAGGCTCATTGGTTTATCCAATGTTTGTTAAACCAGCTAATATGGGGTCAAGCGTTGGCATCAGCCGAGCGGAAACCCGTGAGGAGCTGCAAGCGGCCATTGAGGAGGCCTTCCGCTTTGATCAGCGTGTGGTTGTGGAACAAGGAATTGAAGCTCGCGAAATCGAAGTGGCTGTCTTGGGTAATGAAGAAGTGCGAACAACTGTAGCAGGTGAGATTGTTAAGACCGTTGACTTTTATGACTATGAATCAAAATATATCGACAACACGGTGACCCTGCAAATTCCGGCCGAAATTCCTGAGGAAATTCATCAGAAAGCCCGAGAATACGCGAAGCAAGCTTATTTGGCTCTGGATGGCAGTGGCTTGAGTCGTTGTGACTTTTTCCTAACTAGCAATAATGAATTATTCTTAAATGAGTTAAATACCATGCCAGGGTTTACCCCTTTCAGCATGTACCCATTGTTATGGGAAGAGATGGGCATTAAATATGGCGATTTGATCGAAGAGCTAATACAGCTGGGCATGATGCGTTTTGAGCAACGTCAAAAGTTATCTATTATGTACGAAGAATAATCATAAGTGCTGGACGATTTCGTTCAGCTTTTATGGCGTCTACCGTGACGAGTTATGACAGGAGGGCATTATATGGAATTATCGATTAGAGATATAGCCAAGGTGGTTGGCGCGACAAACAACTGGCAAGAGTGGGCAGATATCAGGGTAAGTGCTGTGGAATTTGATACTCGTAAGATTGAAGGAGGAGCGCTTTTTGTTCCGCTACAAGGGGGTACCCGAGATGGTCATGAATTTATTCAGACAGCCGTCAATAAGGGAGCGGTATTGGCTTTTTGGAGTGAGTCTATCAAGGAGTTACCTGAGGACTTCCCTGTGTTGGTGGTGCCGGATACCCTGGTGGCCTTTCAGCAGTTAGCTAAGTATTATTTAGGAACAATTGGGCCAAAAGTGATTGGTGTAACAGGCAGTAATGGTAAAACAACGACTAAAGATATGATTGCCAGTGTCTTAAGTCAGCAGTTTGTCACGTATAAAACGCAAGGGAATTACAATAATCATATTGGCTTGCCTTATACAATCTTACACATGCCAGCTTATACTGAAATGCTAATCCTAGAAATGGGCATGGATCATTTTGGTGAAATTGAAGTCTTGAGTCAGCTGGCAACTCCTGATGTGGCGGCGATTACCATGATTGGTGAGTCCCATATTGAATTTTTAGGAAGTCGTCAGGGAATCGCTCAGGCGAAGATGGAAATTGTGGCGGGGCTGAAACCAGAAGGATTATTAGTTGTCCCAGGAGATGAGCCGTTATTAGAAAGCCTGTTAGAGTCAGTAACGGCGGAAGTGATTAAATTTGGCAGGGTGGAGACCAGTGATATTAGTGGGCAATTAGTTTCGGAGACTAAAGCGACGACTACCTTTACCGTTCCTTCACTGGGAGAAGAGGCTGTGACGATTCCGGTATTAGGGCATTACAACATCAACAACGCTTTAATTGCTTTAACGATTGGCGATTATTTTGGGATGGGACTTGCTAAAATGGCGCGAGGGCTAGAATCAATGAATTTAACTGCTAGTCGGACTGAGTGGTTAACCGCTTGGAATGGGGCAGAGATTTTAAGCGATGTTTATAATGCTAATCCGACAGCTATGAGCTTGGTTCTTGATACCTTTAGTCAGTTGCCTACTGAAGGGAATCGGTTGGTTGTTTTAGCTGATATGGGGGAATTAGGTGAACAATCGGCAGCCTTACATAAGAGCATGGCGAAGCATATTGATGGGGCTAAAATCAGTTCGGTTTATTTATTAGGTCAACAGATGGCGGTTCTCTATGAAACGTTACTGCCGATTTTTGGTCCAGAGAGAGTCCTTCATTTTAAGGTGGAAGACAAGCCTGAATTGATCAATCGTTTAAAAGGAGAGGTACAGCCAGCGGATATGTTACTGTTAAAAGGTAGCAACAGCATGAAATTGATTGAAATCGTTGAAAACTTACTTGAAAATTAAAAGCTTGTTTTCATTGTAAAGTTGACTGATCCATGGTATACTAGGACGGATGTGGACAATTAGGATAACGTAGGATGACTACGTGTTAAATATTTATGAGCATTTAGAATTTGTTTTAAAGAAACTAGGAGGATATCATTTGAAATTTGAAGAATTAGGTTTAGCACCAGAACTATTAAGCACTGTGAAACAATCAGGATTTGAGGAAGCAACGCCAATACAAGCTGGCACTATTCCTTTAGCACTAGAAGGAAAAGATGTAATTGGACAAGCTCAGACAGGAACTGGTAAAACAGCGGCTTTTGGGCTACCTATGCTACAAAAAATTGATCCAAAGAACCGCTCAGTTCAAGGATTAGTGATTGCACCAACCCGTGAGTTAGCAATCCAAACTCAAGAAGAGTTATATCGTTTAGGCCGTGACAAACGCGTACGCGTTCAAGTAGTCTACGGTGGTGCAGATATCGGTCGTCAGATTCGTGCATTAAAAGATGGCCCACATATTGTAGTCGGTACTCCAGGTCGTTTAATCGACCATATTAACCGTAAAACATTAAAATTAGAAAACGTTGAAACGCTTGTCTTAGATGAAGCGGATGAAATGTTAAACATGGGCTTCTTAGAAGATATTGAAAAAATTATCTCTAAAACACCAGCCCACAGACAAACGTTGTTGTTCTCAGCAACCATGCCTGACCCAATCAAACGTATTGGTGTTAAGTTTATGAAGAACCCTGAACATGTAGCCATTAAAGCAACTGAATTATCGGCTAATCTGATTGATCAGTATTATGTTCGCAGTAAAGATTTTGAGAAGTTCGACTTTATGACACGTCTTTTAGACGTTCAATCGCCTGAGTTGACGATTGTCTTTGGTCGTACGAAACGTCGTGTTGACGAATTGGCACGTGGATTAGAATTACGTGGTTATAAAGCTGAAGGTATTCATGGCGATTTATCTCAACAAAAACGGATGAGCGTCTTAAAAGCCTTTAAGAGTGGTCAGTTAGACATTCTAGTTGCGACTGACGTTGCTGCTCGTGGATTGGATATTTCAGGCGTGACACATGTCTACAACTTTGATATTCCACAAGATCCAGAGAGCTACATTCACCGCATCGGTAGAACAGGTCGTGCTGGTAACGATGGTATGTCAGTGACATTTGTGACACCAAATGAAATGAGCTACTTGCATACAATTGAAAACTTAACGAAGAAAAAAATGACAGCTCTACGTCCACCAAGCCAAAAAGAAGCAATCGAAGGTCAAATTGGTGCGGCAATTGAGACTATTCGCGGTCAGTTACAAGCGAATGGCCTAGAAAACTATCAAGCAGCAGCTAGCGAATTGTTAGAGCAATACACTGCTGAAGATATTGCAGCTCTTTTAGTTAAGAGTGTTGCGAAAGAAAGTTCTGAAGAAGTACCAGTTAAAATCACACCTGAACGTCCTTTACCAGCTGGTAAACGCGGCGGTAACGGTGGAGGCAATCGTGGTGGAAACCGCGGTGGTGGTAATCGTGGCGGTGGCCGTCGTGATAACAACCGCAGCAGTGCCGGTGGTAATGCTGGAGGCCGTGGTGGCGATCGTCGTCGCAGCAACAGCGGTAGCAGCAGCTGGGATAATAAACAAGGTGGCAAAAAACGCCAAGATGGTGGTCAGAAATCTGGCGCACCTAAAAAAGGCAGCCGTGATTTTGTCATCCGTACAACAAATAAATAATCAGTAAGAGCGAAAGTTGAAAAACTTTCGCTTTTTTCTATCTATCTAAGAAGCCATCAGGTAAAATTAACTTGAGAGGAGTGGTGCATGATGAAAAATCATTTTGAGACAGAGCGTTTAGTGTTGCGTAAAATCACTGTGGCAGATGAGGCGACGCTACGCCCACTTTTGCAGCACGAATTGATGGATTGGTTTGGCGGGCCATTATCAGGTGATCAAGTAACGGATTGGATAGCCGAAAATATTCGACGCTATACCGAAGATGGTTACAGTTACTTGATGGTTGAAGATAAAAAGACTAGTCGATTGATTGGTTTAATGGGATTGCTTAATGAAGAGATTGAAGGGGAGATTTATTTGGGGATTGCCTACCTAATTACGCCTGAAGAACAAGGTTGTGGTTATGCCAAAGAAGGCCTGAAGGTGCTCCTTGAGGCTGCTTTTAAGAGTGGTGCCGAGTCAGTCATTGCCCAAATTTCTAAAGAGAACTATAAATCGCGAGGGTTGATACGGTCACTGGGTTTCAGCTATAGCGGGGAATATAAACGTCGGCAAAAGGATAAAATGACATTATATGAGATCTATCAACTAGGCTCAGGTCAATGGGAGGAACAAGCATGATTGTGGGAATTGGTGTCGATCTGGTGGAAATGGATCGCATGGAAAAAATAATAGCAGATAAGCCCAAGTTTGTTGAACGGGTGCTGACGGTGGCCGAATTTACTCGGTTCAAAGAATTGAAGGGGCGGCGCCAGTGCGAATACTTAGCTGGCCGTTTTGCATGTAAAGAAGCTTTTTCAAAGGCCTATGGGACAGGGATTGGTAAAGTGGGGCTAAAAGATATCGAAATTTTATCGGCAGATAATGGCCGACCGTTGATGACCAAGTCACCTTTTAATGGACGAGTGCACGTTTCAATTTCCCATACAGATACGACAGCTATTGGACAGGTAATATTGGAAGAAATAGCTGGTGGTTAAGTTTCAATTGGAAAAAGGATCTGAGGTTGACGTTGACGTGTTGGATCGTCGATTGAATGAGTACAACTTGGAAATAGTGCCGAAACCCCAGAAGGAGGAGTCTCATCCTTTACCTTATGCCGTTCATAATCATAAGGGGCAGTTAATAGGAGGAATCAGTCCTACGATAGTCTTTATATTGACGTCTTTTGGATTCATCAGGACGATCGCAAACAAGGTCTAGGGCGACTGTTGGAACGAGTGGAATCGGCTGGATGAGCCTTTGGTTGCCATGTGGTTCATTTAGAGATGGTTGATTTTCAAGGGAATGAGTTTTATTTAAGGGGAGGTTATGAGCGTTTTGGCACACTTGAAAACAGCCCAAAAGATCATGTGGAATACTTTATGAGCAAGGGATTAAACTAAAAAAAACTATCCTGAAGGATAGTTTTTTAAGGGATTTGTCGCTGCTCTTTTTTTGCTAGTTTTTGTTTAAGGAAGCTAATCTTCCGTATATGGTCAATGGGAATCATGCGTATTTTTTTTGTTTGTTGATCTGATAAAATGATAATATCAGGGTTGTTTTTATTTTTTTTGAGCTTACCAGCAGCTGTTTCAAACTCAGCATTAGGGGTGTTTGCCTCGGCTATTTGCAAGACTACAAATGAATTTTGTGAGCAGGCTTGGTGAATTTGTTTCCGTAGTTTATCTTTGTCTTTATTTAACTTGATGTCATCATTTAAAAAAGCTGCGAGCAATTTCTGCGAAGAATCAGACAATACTTTGGTAAAATGTTTGACGCTATTCTTTGATCGTTCCTTAGCCAATTAACTCACCTCCTGATTAGAGTCATAGTTGTTGACTTCATTATACAGAACATTCGTTCCATAAGTCAAATATTCTTGAGGATTTTAGGGTTGATATCTGCAGTTATAATGACGGTTAAGTGAAAAAACGGCAGGCTCGTCTTTTGCTGTGTTTTGACCATGTGTTATACTTAGTAACAGAAGAATAACCTAGGAGGTAGACCCGTGAAAATTGTGAGACTAAACGATGGCAATAAGCGTGAATTAGCCGGAGTCATTCAGCAATACACGCAGTTGCTGCCTTTTTTTGCGACAAATAGTGAGGCACGACAAACCTTTATTGAGAGCTTTTCCAAAGGGAGCCATCGACACGTGGGAATCGAAAAAAGTGGTCGCTTAGTGGGGGTAGCTAGCTATCTCCAAGAGGGACGAAGTTTAGCTTTTAAGAGCTTTTTATTAAAGCAAAGCCCAGGTTCGAATCAACTGGTAAAAGGAATGAGTTTCTGGTTAAAGCAATTGGAGAAGATTGGGAAGTTAGCGCGGACTAAACGAATTATCTTACAGCTAGCCACAACCAATGTGTTGCTTGAAGGGAGTTTGAAAACCTTGGATTACCAGTTGGATGACAATCTAGCTAATTGTTGGCAAAAGCCTCTCTATTATAAAACAGGACTTGTTTTGGCTGGTGGGGGTGCTCGCGGTGCCTATCAAATTGGTGCTTGGCGGGCTCTTAAAGAGCTGGGGATTGAGTTTGAACTCATTGCTGGCACTTCTGTTGGGGCTTTAAACGGTGGCTTGATATTGCAAGATGATTTAGCATCAGCCGAAAAGATGTGGTCACAAATTGATACAGGAAAGATTTTAACTTTTCCTGGAATGAGCTTGGACAAACGCTTTTCAGTCAATGCGGTCTTAAGAGACATGCAGCATTTTGCCATGTCGGCAGTGACGACTCAAGGTGTGAGCACTAAGCCCTTGCAACAGTTAATCCAAACCTTGTTAGATGAGGCGACGATGGCGGAAAAAAGCCAGGACTTGTTTTTATGCACCACACAATTACCTCAGATGAAGGAAGTGGTTGTTTCTTTTAAGGCGACACCACGAGGAACGTTTCATCAGTGGTTATTAGCCTCCTCCTCTTTTTTTCCAGCCATGGAAGCCACTAGAATTGATGATAAGTATTACGTGGACGGCGGTTATCGTAATAATATACCAGTAGATGTCGCGTTACAACAGGGGGCAACTGAATTGATTGTGATTGATGTTAAGGGGCCGGGGATAACCAAGCCGGTTCATGTTCCCGATTCGCTTCCTTTGATTACGGTGGCCAGTCCTTGGAGTTTAGGGACGGTCTTGTTATTTGATGGTGCTCGTTCTCAGTGGAACATTCGGCTGGGGTATTTGGAAACCTTGAAAGCTTTTGGCCGTTATATCGGACATTGGTACACTTTTAACCATCAGGTGGGTGATAAGGATGTGAAGACGTGGCAGCGGAAGTTTAGTCGAGGTGTCATAGGTGGTATGACTGAGGAAGAACGCCAGATGCTAAACGGGCCGAAATTCATGAGTGACTGGCAAAATAAACTTAGACAGGTTTATCAAGAGGTGTCAACAGCGATGATGCCCCTATATGTGCTGGAAATATGTGCCAAGATTTTAGGTGTCTCGCCAATTGAGTGTTACACCATCGAGGGAATGCTAGATTTGATTAAAGAAAAAATAGCAGGCAATTGGCTCACCGATAAACCTGAAGAAGGCATGTTGTTATCTCTGCAAGAATGGCTAAGGTTATATGCAGATGAATTGCCTTTGCCAACTGATAAACAGCAAGTTATCTTTTTTTACTATCAATTGAAAAAAACTCCAGATCAATTAGTTTTAAGTGCGGCCAATTTGGCCCCTACGGTGTATTTAGTCGCTAAACTGTTGATTTGGCTTGAAGAAAAGGAAATGGAGTGAGACGTATGGCACAAGAATTTAGTTATGAAATCGTCGAAGAAATCGCCGTTTTATCAGAGAATCCTAAGGGCTGGCGGAAAGAGTTTAACTTAGTTAGTTGGAATGGACGCTCACCTAAGTTTGATTTAAGAGATTGGGCGCCTGACCACGAAAAAATGGGAAAAGGTGTTACCTTAAGCAATGAAGAGTTTGATGTGTTAAAAAAAGCCATTAAAGAAATGGATTAATGATAGAGAGATACCACGCCATATAGCGATTAATGGATAGAAGGAAGGGAGCTTGCTTTATGAAAAGTATGACTGGCTTTGGAAAACACACCTTGACTAATAAAGACTATCAAATCGAAGTGGAAGTAAAATCGGTCAACCATCGTTTTTTAGATATGCAAATTAGAATGTCGCGGGAGTATAACGGATTTGAAATGGCGCTTCGCCAAGTGGTGAAGGAAGAGTTAAGTCGTGGTCGAGTTGAAATAGGTGTTTTTGTCACAAATGAGCGAAGAGATACGAAGCAACTAGCTATTAATTGGCAGTTGATGGACAATCTGATGGCACAATTGAAAGAGGCTGAGACCCGCTATGACTCGCCTGTGTTTAATTCTGAGAGCATCATCAATGGGTTGATTAATCACGATGATTTTTTTGAGATTGTGGAAAATAAAGATCAGGATACTCAACTTGAATCCTACTTAGTGTCAGCTTTAACAGAGGCACTAGTTAAGCTGAATAAGAGTCGCTTAAGAGAAGGTCAGCAAATTCAAGGCGTTCTTCAGCAGTATTTAAGTGAATTTAAGCAGCATGTCAGTCAAATCCAAGAGCTGGCAGCCTTGGCTGAAGAGGATTATCAGGGCAAACTGACAGCGAAGGTCCAAGAGTTGATTGGTGAAGCAGTTGATGAGACCCGCTTGTTAACGGAAGTGGCTTTGTTGATTGAACGGGGTGATATTAATGAAGAACTGGATCGTTTGATTATCCACATTCAAAAATTAGCTGATTTATTAAGGGTTGAGAAGAGCGTAGGGAGAGAGTTAGATTTTCTGATTCAAGAGATGAACCGAGAAGTTAATACCATCGGGTCGAAATCGGCGCCGATAGCCATTAAAGAAGCGGTCGTCCAAATGAAGACAATTCTTGAAAAAATTCGTGAACAGGTCCAAAATATCGAGTAAAATGAGAATATGACAAGATTTTCTCGACTTTTTGATGAAAAAACTTGAATTGGCGCTCGTTATAGCATAAACTAATTAGATATACTATATTTGAAAGGGACGACATGATGCCAGAAAGAGGTTTGTTAATTGTACTATCTGGTCCTTCTGGGGTTGGTAAGGGGACAGTCAGAAAAGCAATATTTGATAGTGAAGAAACGGATTTTGAATATTCCGTCTCGATGACTACACGTGGAATGCGTGCAGGGGAAGTAGAAGGCGTGGATTATTTTTTCCGCACCCGTGATGAGTTTGAAGCGTTGATAGACGCTGGTCAAATGTTGGAGCACGCCCAGTACGTCGGCAATTATTACGGTACACCGTTGGAATATGTCAATCGGACATTGGATACCGGGAAAGACGTCTTTTTAGAAATTGAAGTACAAGGTGCCATGAAAGTTAAAGAGAAAGTTCCTGATGGGGTCTTCATTTTCTTAACACCGCCAGATCTAGCAGAGTTGAAGTCACGGATTGTTGGACGTGGCACAGATGAATTATCTGTGATTGAAGAGCGGATGGAAGTCGCAAAAGCGGAAATTGAAATGATGAGTCATTATGACTATGCAGTTGTTAATGACCAAGTTGAGTTAGCCGTAGAGCGGATTAAACACATTATTAAGAGTGAGCATTTACGAGTAGATCGCGTCATTCATCGATATAATAAAATGATAAAGGAGTTGTAAGCCAAATGATGTTAAAACCGTCAATTGACTCATTGTTAGAAAAGGTAAATTCAAAATATTCATTGGTTATTTTAGCCAGTAAACGGGCCCACGAATTAGAAGCAGGTGCGACACAAATGTTAGAATCATACGACTCAGTTAAACGAGTTGGCCAAGCTTTGGAAGAAATCGATTCAGGTGATGTGGTCATGGACCCTAACCCAGAATTAAAACGTGCGCTAATCAGACGTAAAGAAGAAGAAAGAATGGCTGTTCGTAACCGTGAAAAAGCTGAGTTAGAAGCTAAAATCAAGTTAGAGCAACCTTAAATAGCCAGAAAAAAACAGAACAAGCCCCAGCGCTCGTTCTGTTTTCTGCTTTGTGTGGCTTGGCTGAAGAACGGAAGTCAGCGTTAATTCAGAAGTGTATTCGTGAGTGAGAGGTTCGTTAAATCGGGACGTGAGGTTAGGATGAGTCCTGGATTCTAAAGACGGCTAACTCAGACGTCATGTTGCCGGTGATGGCCTTGTTGGTTCAAGGCTATTTTTTAAGAAGACAAACGGTTAAATTTCTAGTAAAATGAGGACGACAGAAGGTCGAAAGGATGAGCGAATGTGACATATGTAGCAGAAGTGATTGTAGATGTGCCGACGATGCAGACGGATGTTCCTTATACTTATCTGATTCCCGTCGAGCTTGGTGAACAAATTCGTCCGGGGATGCGTGTGGAAGTCCCTTTTGGCAATGGTAATCGTCATATTCAGGGGTTTGTACTGAAGACCTATGACCATCAAAATCCGGCGGAATTGTCGGAGTTTGAGATGAAGGAAATTGTGTCTGTTCTCGATCTAGGTCCTGTTTTGAATCAGGAAATGCTGGAGCTGGCAGATGAGATGAAAGAAACAACGTTTTCCTTTAAAATTACGTGTTTACAAACCATGTTGCCAAGTGTGATGCGGGCTACTTATCAGAAGTGGCTTGTTTTAATAGATGAAGTGCCAGAAGATATTTTATACGGTGTTTTTAAAGGGTTAGATGAAATCACATGGGAAGAGGCTCTTTTATCAGGGCGTTTACCAGAGTTGATGAAGTTGCGTCAAAATGAGCAGTTGGATATTCGTTATGAAGTCAAAAAAAGAAACCGCAGCAAGACGATAAACGGCTTTAAATCTTGCTTGTCATTTGAACGAATTGAGGAAGAGCGTCAGGGCTTGCGCAAGGGGGCGACCCAAAAAGAAGGTCTTTTAATGATATTGCAGGGCATGGCTGATGATCAGGTCATGACGGTCAAAGAGGCCAATGATCATTTTGGGATTAAACGGGGCACTCTTAATGATGGCCAGCGCAATGGCTGGCTGGAAATCGTTGAGATTGAAATCAATCGGGATCCATATGGAGATCATACCTTTGAAAAAAATGAGGCCATGGCGTTAAATGATCAGCAGTTAGCTGCCTATGAAGCGATAGTGGCTTCTATGAAAGCTCAAGATAATCAAACCTTTTTATTAGAAGGGATTACGGGCAGCGGTAAGACGGAGGTTTATTTACAAACGATCGCGGAAGCTTTAGATGAAGGGAAGACGGCCATTATGCTAGTGCCTGAGATCTCCCTGACACCGCAAACGGTTCATCGTTTTAAGAGTCGTTTTGGCGATGAGGTAGCCGTGCTTCACAGTGGTTTATCTGAAGGTGAAAAATACGATGAATGGCGGAAAATTGAGCGCAAGGAAGCACGAGTGGTTGTTGGGGCTCGTTCGGCTATTTTTGCTCCCTTGGAAAATATCGGCTTGATCATTATTGATGAAGAGCATGAGGGCAGTTATAAACAAGATGATACGCCTCGTTATCATGCCCGCGATTTGGCGATTTGGCGTAGTCGTTATCATCATTGTCCTGTGGTTTTAGGCAGTGCCACCCCTTCGTTGGAGTCACGAGCACGTGCTCAAAAAAATGTCTATCGCTTGTTGAGGTTAACCAAGCGGGCTAATGAGGCGGCCCAGTTGCCAACAATTGACGTGATTGACATGCGTCGAGAAATTGCCAAAGGCCGAATGCAGACCTTTTCCAATCCGTTATTGGAGAAGATAACAGATCGTTTGCAAAAAGAAGAGCAAGTGGTACTGATGCTTAACCGACGAGGTTATTCCTCATTTATTATGTGCCGGGATTGCGGGTACGTGTTGCCTTGTCCAAACTGTGATATTTCACTGACACTTCACATGGATAGCAAGACCATGAAATGTCATTATTGTGGTCATGAAGAAGGGATTCCTCATACCTGTCCGATCTGTGCCAGTCAGAAGATTCGTTATTATGGCACAGGTACCCAGAAAGTGGAAGAAGAACTTCGTGAGTTATTCCCAACAGCTCGGATTTTACGAATGGATGTGGATACGACGCGGCGCAAAGGTGCTCATGAAAAGCTTTTAAAAACCTTTGGAGATCGGGAAGCCGATATTTTATTAGGCACGCAGATGATTGCTAAGGGGCTAGATTTTCCTGAGGTTACCTTAGTAGGGGTGCTTAATGCAGATACGGCATTGAATCTGCCAGATTTTCGTTCTGCTGAAAAAACCTTTCAATTGTTAACCCAAGTGAGTGGTCGGGCAGGGCGTGCGGAAAAATCTGGAGAAGTGGTGATTCAAACCTTCAATCCTAATCATTATTCCATCCAATATGCGAAGGAGCAGGATTTTGAAGGATTTTACCAAGCGGAAATGAAGGCGCGTCACCAAGGTAATTATCCACCCTTTTTCTATACCGTTCAAATTGTAGCCAGCCATGAAGAGGAGAATATGGCGGCTAAAAAGATGTATGAGATTGTTATGAAGTTGAAGAACGTATTATCGCCTAACAACATTATTTTAGGCCCGACGCCTAAAGCTGTGATGCGGGTTAATAATCGTTATTTTTATCAATTAGTTCTTAAATATAAGCAGGAAGATAATTTACGAGTTGTGCTCAAGCAGATTTTAGATGAAACCCAAGTGGATGTCCGCAAAGGATTAAAAATCTCAATTGATGTGGAGCCCTTAAATTTTATCTAACAAGTTGTCTGAAGAAAGAAGGAAAAAAATGCGTTATCCAGTGGTGATTTATCCGAATGAAATACTTGAAAAACCGGCTCAGGAAGTAACGGTTATTACAGATGAGATTGTCCAGTTACTAGAGGACATGCGTGAAACCATGATCGCTCATGATGGGATCGGGTTGGCTGCTCCGCAAATTGGTAAAAATTTACGAATGGCTGTAGTGGAGATTGATGAAGAGTCAGGACTGTTTGAATTAATCAACCCTGAAATCGTCGAAGCCAGTGGCAGTGACATTGATGTTGAGGGATGTCTAAGCTTCCCTAATATTTATGGCACAGTGGAGCGGGCGAAAGAAATAACCGTGCGCTACTTTGACCGTGAAGGTGATGAATACGAGTTGATGGCTACAGAGTACTTTGCTCGAGCGATTCAACATGAAATTGAGCACCTAGACGGTAAATTATTTACCGATAAAATTATTGAACGAATTGCGCCAGAAGATTTGGACGCATATACGGAGGCTCATCAACATGACTAAAATAGTATTTATGGGAACACCGGCCTTTTCTGTACCGATTTTAGATGGTTTGATCGATGGGGGTTACGAGGTTTTAGCCGTTGTGACCCAGCCAGATCGTCCAGTTGGACGAAAGCGTGTCTTAACGCCACCACCTGTTAAAGAGGGAGCCTTAAGACATGGCATTGAAGTATTGCAGCCAGAAAAAATCTCTGGCTCAGAGGAAATGGCTCGTGTGATTGAGTTGAAACCTGATTTAATTGTGACAGCAGCTTTTGGTCAATTTTTACCTGAAGCGTTGTTACAAGCGCCGACGCATGGGGCGATTAACGTTCATGCCTCATTGTTGCCTAAATATCGGGGTGGAGCACCAGTTCATTACGCGATTATCCAAGGGGAACAAGAAACGGGTGTGACCATTATGGAAATGGTCAAGAAGATGGATGCAGGAGATATTATTCGCCAAGGTGCTATAGCGATTACCGAAAGCGACGATGTGGGAACGATGTTTGACAAGTTGAGTGCTTTAGGGAAAGAGTTGCTATTGGAGACCTTACCGGATTATTTAGCCGGTAAAATTACACCAGTTCCTCAGGATGAAAGCCAAGTGACGTATTCGCCGAATATCAGTCGGGAGGAAGAAGCGATTGATTGGCAAAAAACCGCCACAGCAGTTAATAATCAAATTCGTGGCATGCGACCTTGGCCAGTGGCTTATACGATGTTTGGTGAAAGTCGCTGGAAGTTGTTTGCGGCCGTTGTCAGTGATGAACAAACAACGGCTCAGCCGGGGACTATTATTGACATTACCAAGAAGAACTTTGCTATCGCCTGTGGACAAGGAACTGTCTTAGTCATCGAGCGCTTGCAACCAGCCGGAAAAGGCCAGCTAAGTGCTGCTGAATTTTTAAATGGAATCGGACAAAATCTAGAGATTGGTCAAGTGGTGAATTAAGATGGGAAAGAAAGTACCAGCAAGAATCAAACGTTCCACACGATACGTGGCCATGGCATTATTAACCAAGGTAGAGACGCAGCAGGCTTATTCCAATTTATTAGTAAATCAAGCCATGATGGAAGCTGGCTTAAGTGAAAAAGACGGTCGTTTATTAACAGAAATTGTCTACGGGACTATTAGTCGTAAGTTAACCTTGGAATTTTATTTAGCCCCCTTTATTGCAGGCGCTAAAAAAGTGGAACCGTGGGTGCGTCAGTTATTATTATTATCCTTGTACCAATTGGAATATTTGGATCGAGTACCTCCCCATGCCATTGTGGATGAAGCAGTCGAAATCGCGAAAGCTCGAGGGAATGTGGGCACCGGTAAGTTTGTCAACGGCGTCTTGCGTTCATTCCAACGCCAAGGGGCGGCTAAATTTGAGACGATTAAAGACCCTATTGATCGCTTAGGAACAGAAATCAGTATGCCGCGTTGGTTGACTGAGAAGCTGGTTGAGCTCGTTGGTATGGAAGAAGCGCGGGAATTGGGGGTGTCTCTCTTTGAACCTAGCAAAGTTAGTGCCCGTGTTAATACAGCCTTAATTGACCGAGAAACGGCCATTAACGCATTGGCTGATGAAGGAATTGAAGTCGTCTTAAGTGAATTGTCGCCATTTGGTATCGTGGGCGCAAAAGGCTTTCTAGCAGGAAGTACCTTGTTTAAAGAAGGACAATTAACCATCCAAGATGAGTCGTCAATGTTAGTTGCTCCTGCTATGCAAATTGAACCTCAGCATCAAGTGTTGGACGCCTGTGCCGCACCTGGTGGTAAAGCCACTCATATGGCGACCTATGTAGATGAAGCCCAGGGTGGACGGATTACGGCCTTGGATATTCACGCTCATAAGGTTAAGCTAATCGAAGAAAATGCCATACGCCTTCATGTGGCAGAACGGATTATTCCTCAAGTGCTGGATGCGCGTAAAGTTGGTGATGAATTCCCAGATGACTTCTTTGATCGGATTTTAGCAGATGTCCCTTGTTCTGGATTAGGTCTCCTAAGACGGAAACCAGACATTAAATACAGTAAAAAAGAAGAAGATTTTGTTAATTTACCGCGAATTCAATTAGAAATTCTTGAAAGTCTTGCGACAAAGGTGAAACAATACGGTATAATAACTTATAGCACATGTACCATCGCCCGTGAAGAAAACCAAGATGTGATTGCGGCCTTTTTGGCTAAGCATGATAATTTTGAGCGAATCAAGGTAGTTGGTAGCGAAAAACTTCAAGAGTCGACAGATGAGACGGTGACGATTTATCCTCACCAGTATCAGACAGATGGGTTCTTTATCTGTTGTTTAAGACGACTATCTTGATTTGAAAAGTAAAAGAGGTGTAATCATGGAAATTGGATTTCGAACCGATGTCGGTCGCAAGCGTAAGAGTAATCAGGACGCTGTAGGTGTTTTCCAAAATCAAGAAAAGGTACAACTCGCAATTGTTGCAGACGGGATGGGAGGCCATCAAGCGGGTGACGTTGCCAGTCATTTAACTGTTTCCGATCTTGGAAACGCCTGGGAGAACTCCAACTTAACCGAGCAAGAAGATGTTATTCAGTGGTTGTTGAAACAAATTCAGCAAGAAAATGAAGAAATCTTCGAAAAAGGGCAAGAAGACCCAAGTAAAGCGGGAATGGGCACAACGATTGTGGCAGTGGTGATCATTGATCAAACCGTATTACTGGCTCACGTCGGTGACAGTCGATTCTATTTAATTCGCAATGGCAAAATCAAGCAAATTACAGAAGATCATTCATTGGTTAATGAATTGGTCAAAAGTGGTGAAATTACGCCGGAGATGGCCAGCCATCATCCTCGTAAGAATGTACTGGTGCGGTCAATCGGCATACCAGGAACGGTTGAAGTTGATTTGACAGCCTTAGAAGTAACAGTCGGAGACAAGTTGTTGCTTTGTTCAGATGGATTAACCAATATGGTTTCCGATCAAGAGATTATGACGATTATTGATCAGGCGGCGAATTTGGATGAAGCCTTAGATCGATTGATTGAAGCAGCAAATGAAGCTGGTGGAACAGATAATATTACGGTCTTGTTAATCGATTACAATGAGAAAGGTGAGGTTGCGAATGATTGATATCGGAAGTAAGATAAATGGCCGCTATAAAGTTATTGGCAACATTGGCAGCGGTGGTATGGCCAATGTCTTTCTTGCTCATGATTTGATTCTTGACCGTGATGTGGCTGTTAAAGTTCTGCGTTTTGATTTCCAGGACGACAAATCAGCCATTCGCCGTTTTCAACGGGAAGCCTTAGCTGCTTCTGAGTTGGTTCATCCCAATATCGTTGGTGTTTATGATGTTGGCGAAGAAGATGGTATGCAATACTTAGTGATGGAGTACGTAAGAGGAACCGATTTAAAGAAGTATATAAAAAATAATTTCCCTTTGCCTTTTGAGAACGTGGTAATTATTATGCGTCAAATTTTATCGGGCATTTCTTTAGCCCATCAACATCGGATTATTCACCGGGATTTAAAGCCGCAAAATATTTTGATGGATGAAGATGGCAACGTGAAAATAGCGGACTTTGGGATTGCGATTGCATTGTCAGAGACCTCTTTGACACAGACCAATACCTTACTTGGGTCGGTTCACTACTTATCACCTGAGCAGGCCCGTGGAAGTATGGCAACCCGTCAGTCGGATATTTATGCTTTAGGGATTATTTTATATGAACTGTTGACAGGCTCTGTTCCTTTTGAGGGCGAGTCAGCCGTTTCGATTGCTTTAAAACATTTCCAAAGCGAAGTGCCTTCTGTTCGCGAAGTTAATCCGGCGATTCCCCAAGCTTTGGAAAATGTGGTGTTACATGCCACTGCCAAAGAAGCGATGGACCGTTACGTGTCGGCAGATGAGATGGCCCAAGATATTGGTACCTCATTGTCGCCCGATCGTTACGGAGAACCTCGTTACGAACCAAAGGCGATGATTGAAGAAACAAAAGTATTAACGCCTTTAACAGACAGTGATATGCCAGAGGCTTTTAAAAACATGGATGGTCCTGCAGAAGTTGAAGCAGAAGAAGTCGATGAGCCAGAAGAACCTAAGAAAAAGAAAAGTCGCAAGAAAATTTGGATCATTGCGTTGGTCCTGTTGCTAGTAGTCGGCGGCGGTGCGATCGCTTTAGCCATGATAGGCGGTTCGAAAGAAATTTTAGTGCCGGATGTTAGTGGCATGAGTCAGACTGAAGCGATCGAAGCGTTGGAAGCAAAAGATTTTAAGATTAATCCCGATGTTAAGGAAATTTCTAATGATAAAATTGAAGAGGGCAAGGTCGTTAAAACGGATCCCGAAGCGTTAAGGCCTGTAAAAAAAGGGATTGATATTACCCTTTACATCAGCTTAGGGTCAAAAAAAGTTGATATGCCTGATTTGGAAAATGAAACCTATAATGATGCTGTTAGAACCTTGGTTGATTTAGGATTCAAGGAGAGTCAAATCTCTAAAAAAACAGTTGAGAGTGAAGAGGTTGAAAGTGGCAAAGTAATCTCTCAAACGCCAAGAGCAAATAAGGAAGTTGACCCATCTAAAGATGTGGTGGAATTAACGGTTAGTGAGGGGCGTGGTAGTTTTGAGTTGCGGAATATCATTGGATATGACAAGAAAAGTGCTCAGGATTATCTCTACAATTTAGGTCTAAATCCGGTGGAAGTTAACGACTATTCAGATATTTATGCTGCTGGAACAGTTATTGATCAATCGCCACAAGGAGGCGCAACAGTCTCTGAAGGTGATACGGTCACCCTGACGATTTCACTTGGGCGTGCACCAGAGGCGTCAACAACACCGCCACCTAGTAGCACGAGTACATCAACAAGTACATCGGAATCAACCACGACACCAAGTTCAACGACAACACAACTTACGGAGACTCCTACAACGGACTCACCGCCTCCAGGTTAAAAAAAGCAAATCCGATTCTGGATTTGCTTTTTTAGTTGAGGTGGAGAACCATGAAAATGCCGTCGTAATAGTGGGCGTCAATTTTAAGGAAGTGGGGATAACGACCGATTTCTTTAAAACCAGCTTTTTGATAAAGGCGGATGGCCGCCTGGTTATCAGCTTTAACTTCTAAGTCAATTATTTCCAGTTCTTTGCTTTTAGCAATGTCGATTAAGCGATTTAGGACCTTAGAGCCGATTCCACGGTTCCAATGAGTGCGGCTAACAGAGATTGCCAAAGTAGTTCGGTGAGCCGCTCTGGGGCGATCAGAGCCATTTAAGGAAGAGACGCTGACTACTTGTTGGCCATCCAAAGCGAGAATCATGGTTGAATTGGTTCCTGCTACCATTTTTTTGATAATCGCCGCTTCTTCTGGAATGGTAGTATTGACAAAGGCATTTTCTGTAAATAGTAAATTGATACTTTCACCACCGATTTTATTCAGATAGTCAAGGATTGCTGCGGCATCGGCAGGCATTGCTTCGCGGATATGGATTTCAGACATAAATTTCCTCCCAAAACTATTATTTTTAACAGTATAGCTAAAGGATGAAAAAGATACAAGGTAAAATTTATTGCAAAGTTAGGGGAAATCTCTTGAATTATGAGCGAACATTCAGTAGAGTGAAACCATAGAGTGAAAATGGAGGTGCCATGTGACACAAGGTCAGATTAGAAAAGCACTAAGTGGGTTTTATTATGTCTATGCAGACGGTCAAACATATCAAACGCGTGCTCGGGGAAATTTTCGTAATCGGAATATTACACCATTGGTTGGCGATCATGTGATTTTTGAAAGCAGCAATATGACAGACGGTTATTTATTGGAAGTGTTGCCCCGTGAGAATCAATTGGTTCGACCAGCTGTAGCTAATGTGAATCAGGGCGTAGTCGTCATGAGCAGTATTTCGCCGAACTATTCGGCTAATCTGCTAGATCGTTTTTTAGTGACGCTGGAGTATGAGCGGATTAACCCGATTATCTATTTAACCAAAATCGATTTATTGGACGAAGTCGCCTATGAAGAGATGAAGCAAGTGAAGCGGGACTATGAAACAATCGGTTATCCTGTTATTTTACCTAAACCAGACAGCAATTGGGAGAGTTTGCGTGAAATTGAACGTTATTTTCCGGAACAATTGACGGTCTTTATGGGGCAGACAGGAGCAGGAAAGTCAACGCTCCTGAACCAGATTTCACCGGAATTGGCATTGAAAACAGGGGAAATTTCCAAGTCGTTAGGCCGTGGGCGACATACGACTCGTCATGTGGAATTAATTCCGTTAGTTGACGGATTAGTCGGTGATACACCAGGGTTTAGTGCCATTGACTTTTTAGAGATGTCAGCAGAAGAATTGACGGGTCAAATGCCGGAAATTGCTCGGGCAGCAGAAGGCTGTAAGTTTCGTGAGTGTAAACACAGGCAAGAACCTCACTGTGAAGTGAAGGCGCAGGTGGAAAGTGGCGAGATTTTAGCTAGTCGTTATAAACACTATTTACAATTTTTAGAAGAAATCGAAAGCCGTAAACCGATGTATGGTAAAAACAAAAAATAACGAAGAGGCAGGGAAAACAATGAAGATAGCACCATCAATTTTAAGCGCAGATTTTGCTAATTTAGAACGAGACATCGTGTTAGTTGAAAAGGCGGGAGCAGATTATATTCACGTAGACGTGATGGACGGACAGTTTGTCCCGAATATTACCTTAGGTCCAAACGTGGTGTCAGCGATTCGTCCAGTCACTAAATTGCCATTAGATGTCCATTTGATGATAATGAACCCAGAACGTTATGTGGATGATTTTGCTAAAGCGGGAGCGGACTTTATTGTGGTTCATCAGGAAAGTACACTGCATTTGCATCGAGTGTTACAAATGATCCGTAATGCTGGAGTCAAAGCAGGGGTCGTCATTAATCCAGCGACGCCAGTTTCGGCTATTAAAGAGGTCTTACCCATGGTGGATTTAGTTTTAGTGATGACGGTTAACCCGGGATTTGGCGGACAGGCCTTTATTCCTGAATGTCTAAGCAAAATTAAAGAACTAGCAGACTTGCGTAAAGAGCTGGAATTGTCTTATGAGATTGAAGTTGATGGTGGCGTAGCCCCTGAGACGGCTAAACTGTGTGCTGAGGCTGGCGCAGATGTTTTTGTGGCTGGATCTTACGTCTACAACTCAGACTCTCCTAAAGACCGTATACAAGCATTAAGAGATGCGATCGAGTAATGATTGAACAAGTGGTGATTGTAGCAGGTGGTGCCCCCAACTTGTGGCCAGAGATGGAAGGCTACCGTAAAGAGTCGACGGCGTGGATTGGCGTGGATCGTGGTGCTTATTATTTACTTGAAAGAGGTATTTTACCGAGGTTGGCTGTGGGGGATTTTGATTCACTATCAGCCAGTCAACTAGAAACGGTGGAAGCTATTGTAGAGGAAATCCATTATTCAATTCCGGAAAAAGATGATACAGACACTCAGCTGGCCTTGGTGTTGGCTTTGAAAGGCTATCCTGATGCGGAGGTTATCTTGATTGGCGCGACAGGCGGTCGTCTCGATCACTTTTTGTCTAACTTGTGGCTGCCCTTAGAGCCGCGGTTTCAATCCCAGTTGAGACGGATTAAATTATTAGATCAACAAAATTCCATTAGTTATTATTTGCCAGGTGACTATCAACTAACAAAAGAATCGGATAAAGAGTATTTAGCATATGTTTGTCTAACTGCCGTAGAGAAATTGAGTTTGTACGATGCCAAATATCAATTGACGAACTATCAAACGTCTTTACCCATGAGTTTTGCCAGTAACGAATTTATCGGTGAGACCAGTCATTTTTCATTTGAAAGTGGGATTGTTGCCGTGATTCAAAGTAAAGATTTGGCTTGAAATGAAAGAGAACACAAAAAACGGTCGGCAGATTTCTCTGGCGACCGTTTGGTTATATGTGATTAAACGCGTTCAACTTTACCTGATTTCAAAGCACGAGTTGAAACCCAAACTTTCTTTGGTTTACCGTCTACTAAAATGCGAACTTTTTGTAGATTAGCTTTCCAAGTACGTTTTGATGCATTCATCGCGTGAGAGCGTGTATTACCACTTCTAGATTTACGTCCAGTAATATAACATTCTTTTGCCATGTTTCTTCCTCCTTTGCTTTGATATTGGAGCCTTTAAGTTCTTTGCTCATACTAGAATAATTTACCATAAATAGGAAGTGAATGCAAGTGGAAAATGACGATAGTTGCAGAAAAAACTTATGAAAAGTAATGAAAACATGAAGAGAAAACGAGGTTTTACTGAGAAAAGAGTAGTTTTACTTTTAAATAGGTACTTCCTGTGATAAAATAATGAGAGAAATTGGGCAATTGTGCTCAAGTGTCCCCCCTCTTAGACGAATTAACAACGAGGGCGTGGATGCCTAAGTTCAAGACCTAAAGGAGGCTTAATCTAATGGCGGTAAAAATTAAAACACAAGCTGGTACAATCGAAATCAGCAATGACGTGATTGCAACCGTAGTAGGCGGAGCAGCAACCGATATTTACGGCATCGTTGGCATGGCTAGTAAAAACCAAATCAAAGATAACTTAAATGAAATACTTCGCAAAGAAAATTATTCTCGTGGTGTGGTTGTACGCCAAGAAGAGAACGGCGTCGCGATTGATGTTTACACAGTCGTTAGCTATGGAACAAAGATTTCAGAAGTCAGCCGCAATGTTCAGGAAAAAGTGAAATATAACCTTGAAACAATGTTAGGCGTGTCAGCAAATTCTGTTAACGTATTTGTTCAAGATGTTCGTGTACTGCCAGACTAGAGGTCTGCAGTTTATTCTTAAGGAGGATAATTAAGTGAAAGTAACAGCAATTAACAGCGGACAGTTCCAGGCGATGGTTCAAGCCGGAGCCGAACGTTTGGATAAAAATGCCGAATACGTCAACTCATTGAACGTATTCCCCGTTCCAGATGGGGACACAGGAACGAATATGAACTTATCAATGACTAGCGGGGCAAAAGCTGTCACAACGAATGTCTCGGAAAAAGTCGGCGAATTAGCTCAAGCATTGTCAAAAGGACTTTTAATGGGAGCTCGTGGTAACTCGGGAGTTATTTTATCTCAATTGTTTCGTGGCTTTGCCAAGAAAATTCCCGATGTGGTGGAACTTAACGCTCAAGATTTGGCTGCAGCCTTTACACACGGTGTGGAAACAGCTTACAAAGCGGTGATGAAACCAGTTGAAGGCACTATTTTAACTGTCTCTCGTGAAGCAGCCCGTGCTGGTGAAAAGAAAGCGAAAGAAACCGATGACTGTGTCTTGGTTATGGAAGCAGTTGTGAAGGGTGCTAAACGTTCATTGGACCGTACACCAGACTTGTTACCAGTCTTAAAAGAAGTTGGTGTTGTCGATAGTGGCGGGCAAGGTCTGTTATTTATTTATGAAGGATTCTTAGAAGTTCTTTCAGGTAAAATCGTTGAAAACCCTGTTTATCAACCAAGTGCTGCCCAAATGACTGAAATGGTCAATGCGGAACATCACCGCAGTGTAGCGGGTCATGTGGCAACAGAAGACATTAAATTTGGCTACTGTACGGAAATCATGGTTCACATCGGTGAAGGTGAAACGGTTGATAGCGAATTTGATTACGATACGTTCCGCAATTATTTAAATGAATTAGGCGACTCGCTATTGGTCGTGGCGGATGATGAAATCATTAAAGTGCACGTTCACACAGAACATCCAGGTGAAGTCATGAACTACGGTCAGAAATTTGGCTCATTAGTGAAGATTAAAGTTGATAACATGCGTTTACAGCATGATACCTTATTGGAGAATGAAAAACCTGAATTACCAAAAGTAAAACAAGCACCGGCTCCCTTTGGTGTGATTGCCATCGCAGCAGGTGAAGGGGTTCAAGAATTATTCCGTAGTTTAGGCGCGAACTATATTATTAGTGGTGGTCAAACTATGAATCCAAGTACGGAAGATATTTTAAAGGCTATTGATGAAGTCAACGCTGAAAATGTGATCATCTTACCGAATAATAAAAACATCTTTATGGCAGCTGATCAAGCCGCTGAGGTGAGTGAATTGCCAGTCGTAGTTGTGCCAGCTAAAACAATCTCTCAAGGGATGACAGCTATGTTAGGTTTCAATGATCAACAATCTCTGGCTGACAACAAAGCAGCGATGATTGCTATGCTCGATGAAGTTAAGAGTGGCCAGGTCACAACGGCTGTCCGCGACACGACTATTGATGGTGTGGAAATTACCAAAGATGATTATATTGGTATGATTGAAGGCAAGATTGTCGTCTCTGAAAAAGAGCGTTATGACGCTTCAATTGTAACAGTAGCTAAAATGTTAGATGGAGACAGCGAAATCGTGACGATTATCGTTGGTGAAGATGGGACATTAGCTGAAGCGAAGAAAATTGAAGAAGGTATCTTAGCAATTGATGATGCCCTTGAGATTGAAATTCATGAAGGCGGTCAACCTGTTTACCCTTATTTATTCTCAGTTGAATAATCAATGACACGTTAAAGCCAAACGTAACTGTTTGGCTTTTTAACTAGAGAATGGGGAACGTACATTTGGTGATTATGTGAACCGCTAGATAAATCCCCTTAATTCAGAGGTAGTTGAACACGTGAGTGTCTTGTTAAAGCGAGGCGTGTAGATGGTTAGCGTACCGTTGTCCGCTAACGGAGTGAAGGCTAGTGTGATTATGTGAACCGCTAGATAAATCTGCTT
>NZ_CAUQJB010000019.1:0-88347 GCF_963518325.1 uncultured Vagococcus sp.
TATCAGTTATTCTGATAGTCACCAAGATATTTTTCTGTTTTAAGGGAGTTTTGTCCCACCCTCGTTTTTTTTGCCTACGGAGACGGATGAATGACCTAAATCAACCCATAGTGATTAAACGCATTGTAAAGGCCATCCTCTTCCAAGTCTGTTGTAATGTAGTCCGCCACTGCTTTAAGTCCTTCTTTGGCATTTCCCATAGCGATCCCTATTTGGCATAACTCCAGCATCTCTTTGTCGTTCATGCCATCTCCGATTCCTACTGTGGCATCTTGAGAGATATCCAGGTGATTTAATAAAAACTCAATGGCCACGCCTTTATGAATGCCTGGCACCATCAATTCGCCGCTGTCATCACCAAAAACTGGCACCGTGCAATGAATCACGTCGAATTCGCCATTAAATTCCGTTTGGATCTCCTTAAAAGGCACATGAGGGTTTTCCAAAAAACAAGCTTTATTCACATCATTGCGGTAAAGATTGTCATCACTAAAGGTGATTTTTTCTAAAAAAGGATGTTTGCCTTGTTTGGCTTTCTCCTCTTCTGTCATCCCTTGAGTCACTAAATCAGTTAAGTGTTGTTCCAACTGAACATTACCATAAAGTCCACCATTTGATTCCAAATAAAAGCTAAAGCCTTTTTCCACAAAATAATCGACCATATGACGGACACTTTCTTCTGTTACTTGACGATGAAAAATGATCTCACCTTGAGATTCAATGAACCCGCCGCCAGCGCCAATCACACCATCAAAGCCCACGGCTAATAAATGATCGTAGATTTCTGGTTTTGAGCGCCCTGTACACAAGTACAACAGGTGCCCATTGGCTTTCGCTCTGTGAATCGCCTCTTGAGCCGATGGGGGGATTTGTTCATGTCGATCGACTAATGTCCCGTCTATGTCAATAAATACTAGTTTCTTTTCCATGATTGCCTCTTTCCCTTATCTCATTAATCACTCTAATGAGATCGTCAGTCATTTTTTCTGACTACTGCTTAACTTTACAGAATTCTTTTAGAAAAAACTAGGGTTTCTTGTTTTTTTATAAAAAACAGGAAAGGTGTCGTCATGTGGTGAGTAATGTACACCATTGTTTTAACGAAAAAAAGTACTGACCTTTGGAAAAGTTCTAAGGTCAGCACTGCTCAATCTATAAGTTTGTTTTTCCCGTTTTATTTCGTTTAATTACAAAGATAATCGCCCCTAGAACTATCAAAATCCCTACAACAGATATAGCCCATTTTGCTTTTTCTTCACCTGTTTGGGGTAATTTTAATAAATTTCCTTTATCGCTGTCTTCTTTTTTTGCAGATGATAATGGCTTTCCCCCTTCATCAGTTTTTTTAGAATCAGACGTATGGGTGCTACTGGCGCTAGTCTCCATACCGTTGTCAATTCTATTTTTTATCAGCGCAATCCTACCAGCTGGCAAACTTTCGCCATCTTCTTTAAATTTGTTTTCAAATGCCTTCAGGTCTGTTAGAACGGCAATCAACTCCTCATTCGATACAGATTTAATCGGCATAAAGCTACTACCACTTGGATATAAAGCCTTTAGATAGGCCTGTAACTCATCAACTCGAGGAATCATTTCCGCAAAACTATTAAAATCATTTGGTACAAATGATAATTGCTGCGAAATACTCTCCCAAGAAAGACTTTTGTCTCCATACAGCCCCCTGAGAACACGAACGTAAGAACTCATATCCATCCCAATAATATCATAATTATATCTTTCGTAAAGGGTCATTGTTGTTAATAACTGCTCATCAGAGTAGCTACTCAATTCAGACTCTGTCATCTTATATTCCATTTGCGATAATATTGCTCGTATGCCTTCTCCAGTCGTCGTATTAAAAAGTGAGGGGTCTATTTCTTTAGCTTCCCCCACTTGTTCTTTGATTAAGGCTTCTACATCCTCAACAACTTTTTGAGCCTCATCATTTGACACCGATGATTCCGGAATAACAGCTGATTCTTCTGTCGTTTCTTTGGGTACTTCTTTAGATTCCTCAACTGGTTCTTTAAGGTCACTACTTGTTTCCGTTGTCGCTTCCGTCTTCACTTCTGGTATCGTTTCATCTGCAAAAACGGGTTGCCCCAAGCTAATACATCCTCCTAGTATAACAATCTGGCTTAACATTAATAATTTCTGTTTCATCGTCTCCACTCCTTGTAATGTATTTGTCACAATCGTAACATAAAGGTTACAATTTAGATAGCGACTTTTCATAAAAAGTTCTTTATTAATAAAATTTTAATGTTTAATCTGCCTATTGTTCTTCAATATCAGTATTAGCAAATTAGCAATGTCATGTTCGTGTAGAGGAAATGACGAGTCGCTCAACTTGAATCTCATCTCATTTTCATCATACAAAAAAGCCACGAAAAGTCGTGGCTTTTAGTTTAGTTAGACAACCGGGCTAAACGATAAGAAACCGAGCGACCGAAGGGAAAGACTTGGACATCTGTTAGTCCCTCTTTGGTTAGAAAAGCAATCGAACCTTGATAAACTGGGGCAATCGCAACCTCTTCGCCAATTCCTAATTTTTCAGTATCTAGCATTTGCTGCCAACGTTCCTCTGGTTTCGTTGCCAAGCTGGCTTTAGCTGCTTCAATCCCTTTATCGTATTCAGGGTTGCTAAATTTCCCAAAATTTAACCCACCAGTAGATTCGTAAACTTCCAAGAAGTTTATCGGATCAGCATAGTCTGGTGTCCAAGTGCCAAAGAAGAAATCAAACTCACCAGCTCGATTTAAATCGAGACGCTGAGCAACGGGCACGTGTTTAATGTTAACCTTTAAACCTGGCAAGTTACTTTGTAATTCGGCTTGTAGAAACTCCACTGTTTTCTTAGCCGTAGGTGAATCAGCTGACAATAACTCTAACTCCAAGGAGTCTTTGCCTAATTCTTTTTTAGCCTCTTCCCAAGCCGATTGGGCTTTTTCCACGTCATAAGTCAACAAATCGCCATTTTCTTCGCGAAACTCCTGACCTGTTTGAGGATTTTTAGCGTAGTTATTTGGCACCAAGCCGTTAAGAGCGATAGAACCATCTGCCAAAATATTTTCAGCAAACTTTTCTTTGTCGTATGCCTGAGCAATCGCTAGCCGGGCATTTCGATTGCCGGTAATCTCTCGTTGGGTATTAAACCCAATATAACCAATTAAAGCTTTTGGCACAGCTTGAAACTCTGGTTCGTTTTTCTTTTGGGTAGCGTATTCGTCCCCAATAACGGTAAAATCAACGTCACCTGCCTCAAATAAACTAACCCCTGTGCCAATCTCTTTGATAACACTGACCTTTACCTTGTCCAAATAAACATTTTTGGCATCCCAATATGCCTCATTCTTAGTAAAGACCCATTCATTATTGGTGCCGTCCCAGCCACTGATGGTGAAGGGGCCATTACTTAGCACTTTCTCCCCATCGGTTCCGTAATCGGTTCCCAGTTTTTCAGCGAAATCCTGATTTTTTGGCAGGAAGGGGGTTCCTGTCAATAATTTAGCCAAGTATGGCGTTGGGTTTTCAAGAGTGATTTCCAAGTGAGTATCGTCAATAGCTTTAACGCCTAAATCCTCTAGATTTCCCTTGTCTTCTCGAATAGTTTTGGCATTTTTGATGACATCCATCTGGTTGGCACTAGGGGAGCCATAGTCAGGATCGACTACATTTTGAAAAGCATAAACAAAATCATTGGCCGTTACGGGTTCACCATTGCTCCATTGAGCTTCACGAATGTCATAGGTGTAAACGGTTTGATCTTCAGATATTTCCGGCTCTTTGGCAGCCATGGCCAACTCTGCTTCATTATTCGGCCCTACACGATACAGACCTTCAATAATCTGACCAATAGTATCCGAGCTATAGACGTCACTGTACAAGGCACTATCCAGAGTCGACAGTTCGCCACCAGAGGTCACTTTTATAACTGACTCGGCCTTAGTTTCCTTCTCTTTCGGTTTGTCGGCTTGTTTGTTCGTCCCACAGGCTGCTAATAAGCTGATGGTCATTAGGGCTCCTACTAGAAAGTTAATCTTTTTCATTCCTTCATCTCCGTTCTTCTTTATCCACTTGTTGACTTGCTGTGAGCTGTTTCTAAAACCCATATTAATTATATTGTAATCTAGTTAAACTTTCTAAACAATTTATTTGTCTTTTGCGGTATAATGAATTTAGTATGTTATACATTAGATTATATTTAAGGAGTCTGTTTATGAAAAAATCGTGGATCTTTACAGGCTTAATTGTCCTGATGATTCTTATAATGGGTGGCTTATTTTTTTGGAAAAATTATTACCACACCCCTCTCAAATCAAATAGAAGTGACATCAAAGCCGCTCTTCTAGAGAAGGCCCAGGCCTTATTTAGTTCAGAGGATGGGGATTTCCTGGCAAAAAACTTGGAAGAAAAAGAGGTGATAGCGGTATCAGATGAATTAAGTCGTGTTCTAGTGGCCCAGAATATCAGTAAAAGCGACTTAACTGAAGCCAAACAAAAAGAGTTGGTTGAGTCACAAGAGAAAATCGACTTGGCCACTCAAAAACTAGCCATCCAACTCCATTTAAACAACATGTTCCTCAGTGTGGACTACCGTCAAGCTGAGAACAAGGCAGCCTCTGTCGATGTGGAAAAAGTCTTTGATGAGGGCACAGAATCAAGTCACGAAGCCTCTTCTGAATCGACTGAAGAATCTAGCGGCGCCCGAAAACTGAAAGATATTTCTGAAAAAGTCACTAAAAACCAATTAGTTGCGATTAATGGCACGGAACACAACGCTTTTTTAATCATTTCAGACACCTTGGTTCAAAACGACCTGGATGCTTTCAACCAATTATTTGAAGCCGATTCTGAAACAGGCCTTTGGCATCAAACCATGGCGACTATTCTAAAAAATGCTGAAGAGCAGTTAATGACTTATGAGACGGCAAAAACCAAGGTAATGGAGCTATTTGATGGGGCAGATGTTCGCTTCGATATTACTAAGGACGAATTTCAAGAAGTCTTAGGTCAAGTTGAAAAGATTTACAGCCCCAAAAGACAAGAAGAGCTGATGGAACTGATGGAAAAAGTAGCTGAAGCCATTGGCGCAGAATTATTGAATCGTGACTTTATTTTTGAAAACTTAAGCGACAAAGACGGCGTCACTTTTGAGGCTAAGCAGACCAATGCGGACTGGTGGACTGGCCCGATTTCCTTTAGCGTCACCGTCAAAAATGACACCTCAAAAAATATTTCCTTTTCATACGGTCGCTTAGCGATATTAAAATCGACTAATACCTTTCATCCTTCGCAATACACTTTACGAAGTGACAGCGACCGTTTTATCGTAAAAAAAGGGGAAAGTTTCACCATTGATGCCCTGCAGTTTAAATTCCCGACGGAAGCCTTAGTCAGTGGCAGTCGCGGCAGTCAACTGGCCTATCTTTTAGACAAAGAAGAAGTCAGTACGCCAACGACCATTATCATCGCTAACGTCTTGTTTAACCAGAAACCAACCACGACTAGTTCGTCTGAAAAGCCTGAAGAAACGGTGCCAAGCTTAGATGTGGTCGCCATTCAAAAGATCCGGGAAAAGCTATTAGATCTAGATGTGACGGCTAATTCCATCACGGATGTGGATATGCAAGCCCTTATTGATCAAGCGGCCAAGGATAATCTAGATGAAGCTGGCTTAATCAAATTAATCTGTGAATACTTGCAACTGGATTACCAGCAAGTCATGGCTGATGCCGAAGCGAAAGCAAAAGACACCTCTAGCGGTACGTAAAAAAGTTGACAAGCATGTGCTTGTCAACTTTTTTTATTGAGGCCGTGGTAGTTCGTAAGTACTGCCAAGGATACCGTAATTGGGTCCTGCTAAGCGGGCAATTGGTTTGAGGCTTAAGACATCCACATGGCCAGTCTGTCTATCAAAGACGTCCTCGTCAAAATAAAAGTCCACTATTTCCAGAATAAACAAATCGGTCATGATCTGGCTTTGATCTTTATTATAGACTGGCACATGTTGATAGACCCGACTTTCAAAGCGAATCTTAGCTTTGGCAATCGCAGGCACCTTAAGACGGTAGCTGGCAATTGTCTCCAACTCAAGAGCCGTTAATTCACTTTCTTCTCGGGGTAAACTAGCTGAACTGGCGTTCATTTCCTGCAACAGATTATCATCGACAATGTGAATCACCCCTTCACCGGTTTGGCTAAGGTTATAGGCCGTGTCTTTTTGTTCCCCATTTTCTCGCATAATGCTTAAGGATACTAAGGGTAGGTCTTTTGAGACAATCGAAAATAAACTAAAGGGTGCCAAGTTCACTACCTGCCCATCTGGCGATAAGGTGCTTACCCATGCGATTGGGCGGGGCACCACACTGCCGCTTAAAAATTTGTATTGTTGACTGGCTGATAACTCTTCTCCTTGATAGTGAATCATTTAACTCAACTCCTCTAGCCATTGTTTAGCAGACGCTAGTTCTTCTCGAGTCAGTCCATGACTCATGACAGCGCGATAAGCCGTGACAGAGGCCTTTCTCTCAGCAAATGCCTGAACCAATTCTTCAAAGGTCTCAACTGGCACAATCGGATCCAATTCCCCATAAGATAACCAAACCTTGCTTTCTGAAAGGGGAAAATGATGGTCGTGCTTTCCAAGAGACATGGGGTGAAACAATAGACCTCGTGTGAAGCCCCCTTCTCGTGCCAACATCAAATGAGCACCGATATTGGCGCCATTGGAGTACCCTAAAATAATCATCTGTGAGAGATCCAACTGATAGGTCCCTATTAGCTCCTTCACTTCTTCAAGAAGGTTATCTGTTTGTTTTTCCAAGTCGACTAAATCAAACTGTCCTTCAGCAAATCGGCGAAAATAACGATTTGCGCCGCCTTCACTGACTTTACCTCGAATGCCTAATAAGGAAGAATTGGGTGCAATCGCAGTAGCTAGCTCGACTAAGGAGTGCTCATCGCCACCAGTACCATGGAGTAATAAAATAGGCGGGGCTTGTCGGTCTTTTTCAATAAAGAGATGAGTCATCTTATTTACCTCGACTTGTGTCAAATGGACGAACAGCACTTTCAATGACGGCTCGTTTACCTTCCAAAAATGGCGGTAATGACAGGCTCTCACCTAAGGTTTCATAAGGTTCATCCCCCATAAATCCTGGTCCGTCTGTAGCAAATTCAAACAGGATATAACCGACGCGAACGTAAAGCGACTCAAAATAGAAGCGATCCACATAACCTGAATGATGGAGACCATCTTCTTCTAAGATGCCTTCCCAATAAGCCAAAGCTTGCCGATTTGGAACTCTGATTGCCACATGGTGGACTTCGCCATAACCTTGTTGGGCATTTCCTGTCTGATGGTCTTCTTTCACGATGATCGTCGCACCATTGCCACCTTCACCAACTTCGAATAAGGTGTGGTCCCCCTCTTTTGCCACTTCTCTAAAGGCTAATTTATCGACTAGCCAATGTCTTAACTTAGTATAGTAGCTAACGGTTAACTCAACTGGCCCCAGCCCTACAATGGCATATTCATGAGGGACCGGTCCTTCTTGCCAAGGCACACCTGGTGCTACGCCTGTGTCCCCTTCATCTGAAAAGAGCTGATAGCGCTGATCATCAAAATCACTAAAGCGGATGCCTTTTTTACCAAAGGTTTCACTGATGCCTTCATGGGTTACCGCGAATTCATCAAAACGATCGATCCAGTACTCAAGGGCTTTGTCGCTTGGGACTCGCAAGCCCGTCCGAGAGATGGAATTATTTCCCTGAATCCCCTTTGGGTTATTGGGGAAATCAAAAAATGTCATATCTGTTCCTGGGTTGCCACGATCATCAGCAAAAAAAGTATGGTAAGTTTGAATATCATCCTGATTGACTGTTTTTTTAACTAAACGCATGCCAAGTACCTCAGTAAAAAAGTGATAGTTCTTTTCGGCGCTGCTTGTCATTGCTGTTACGTGGTGAATGCCTAATACATCATGGTTGTTTGTCATTGTCATAACCTCCGATTGATTTAAAAAGTAACTTACTTTATGTAAGTATAATATCGTGTATTGAGTCATTATGCAAGTTATATGTTTCCCTTATAATGAATAGCTGGGCAATTGAGCCAGCCATTCATTGATTCACGGAGATGGTGAGATAAAGCAGACCTAAAGATTTCACTCTCTATAGGTGTCGGAGAACCTAATGGACGTTGAAACTCATGTCGGTCTTGAGGGGTGTATCTGTGACGAGTCCTTCTAGAAAAAAAACAAAAGGATTTTATTTCCCAACATGTCTGTTTTATTTTCCGTGGATGGTAGCTACTTGAGCAATCATCGCATTAAAGTAGTAGTCCTCCAACATGGCGATCTCTTTAGGGGAAATATCAAAAGGTATGCAAAAATAATCAATGTCAATCTCAATATTATTAATATCTGTAATCAATAAATCAAAGCTGTCGTTAATCTCCTGACGGGCATCGGCAAAGGTACTTTGAATGATGCTAACATCAAACTGATTGACGAAGGTATTTTTTATGACACTCCAGTTGTTGGCGACGATGATATTATTGTAGTTACTGTAAATAGCGACTTTTAGTTTAGGCTGTTTCTGATAACCCGTGGTTAAAAAATCATCGGCAGAGCTAAACACATTGTATAACATTTTTTCTGGCTCTAGTCCTAACTTGGGAGCAAGTGCATCAACGATGCGCGAAACGGTTAAAAATAAAAAAGGCACTCGCTTTTTAATGTTGGGCAGTAAATAGGCCGCTCTGTCCGTTAAAACAGGAATATGATACTTTTCACTAATCGTCGTATTATATAGATTAAAGATGAACCATTCTTTAAAGTTAAAATGAAAACCTAATTCCGTTTCAATTTGGTTGGCCAAGTCTGCATACAACTTATACGTTTGTTTGACTGCGGGATGGCCTTTTGCTAACTGTTGAAACTCATCCATTCTAAAACACATAAATTCATTTTGACTTGGGCGCCAAATCTCTCGAAAGAAGTCATGGGTCTCTTCTAATGCAGCCAAATCCGATAAGGTACGGTTATACTCACAAATCGCCTGCGAATAAACTTCCTGAGTGTCAAATTGGTCGTATTGATTTTGAGGATTACGACTCATTCTAAAGACTCGAATCACACCATACAGTACTAGTAGATTGCGATTCATGGGTAGGATGGTCGCACTTTCGGCTTTATACAACTGATTGATTGCCACTTGAACCGGTTCTACTAGTTCTGGTTCTAGGGGTAACTGACTGTCGTATTTTGCTAAAAAATAACTACGGAAGTAGGCGGTCACCCACTGTTCGCTGCCGCTTATAGCCAGCGGACTCGTGGTTATTTCAAAATGATGGCTCTTGATGATTTGGTTGATTTGATTAATTGCTTTACTAATGACTGTTGGACTAGAATATAAGGCGTCTGCCAACTCAGCGACATCCTCATAATCATGTAAAAAAATCGCCTCTAAGATATTAAAATGTAGGCTGTCCGACAGTAGTAGCGAATGGATGTACTTGAGTGAATACCCTTGAGGAATCATTAGCTTCACGCCTAACTTAGTAGAGGCGGTTATCTCAATTGGCACCATGATACTATTTAAATATTTAATGTCCTCTCTTAAAGTTCGTTCACTGTAGCCAATCACCTCACTGACGTTTTCCAAGGTGACCCATTCATTCTGATAAAGATAGCTGACCATCTTCAACATACGCAGGCCTTGTTTGCCTAATAGACGTTTCATCCCTAATCTCCTTCTTTTTCTAATGAATTTAATATATCATTCTTGATCAAAAAATAATACTAAAACAATTAAATAGTCCGTGAGTCAAAAAAAGCTGGTAAAAGCCTTTGGTTTGGCTTTTACCAGCTTGCAAGTTATTCGTAATCGGCATCTTCGTTAAACTGACTGTTGTACAACTGTTCGTAGAATCCGCCCTCTGCTAAAAGACTGTTATGGGTGCCTTGTTCAATGATCTCCCCTTGATTCATCACTAAAATCAAATCGGCATCACGAATCGTCGATAAACGGTGGGCAATCACAAAACTAGTCCGACCTTTCATGACACGGGTCATGGCCTTTTGAATCAGCGCCTCTAAGCGAGTATCCACGGAACTGGTAGCTTCGTCTAAAATCAAAATTTTAGGATCAGAAATCACCGCTCTGGCAATGGTTAACAGTTGCTTTTGGCCTAAGGAAACATTGGAAGCTTCTTCATCAATTTCCATCTCATAGCCTTTTGGCATGGTTTTGATAAAATGATGAACATTAGCCGTTTTGGCTGCATCGACGACTTCATAATCAGTGGCATCCAGTTTGCCAAAACGAATGTTTTCACCGATGGTGTCGTGGTACAACCAGGCATCTTGTAAGACCATGCCAAAAATTTCTCGAACATCGCTACGGTTCATCCGTTGAGTGTCGATGCCATCAATCTTAATAGCACCTGCATTGACGTCATAAAAACGCATCAGCAAGTTGATCAACGTGGTCTTCCCTGCTCCTGTCGGCCCGACTATCGCCACGGTTTGTCCCGGTTTAACTTCAAAGCTCAAGTCCCTTATCAGTGGCTTAGCTGGGTCGTAACTGAAGGCAACGTGATCGAAGACCACATGGCCTTCAATCATCTCAGGTAACGGTTGATCCACATCGTTCAGCCGTTCTTCTTTTTCGTCGAGGATTTCAAAAATCCGTGTGGTTGAAGCAGACGCACTTTGCAGTACGGCTGCTAGTTGGGTGATTTGACCCATGGGTTGGTTTACTTGCCAGATATATTGAATAAAGGCTTGTAAATTTCCTACTGTTAAGCTCCCTGCAATAATAAAGAAACAGCCGGTAATCGCAATAGCGATATAAGCTAAGTATGAGGTAAGCTGAACTAATGGCATCATCAAGCCCGAGATAAAGGCTGATTTAAAGCCGTAACGGGACAAGCGATGGCTGACTTCTTTAAAACCTTCTAAGGTCTCTTTTTCACGTCCGTAAAGCTTTAAGACGTTAAAGCCAGTCATATGTTCGGTGACAAACCCATTTAAATCACCTAAGGCATTTTGTTGCCCTTGGAAATATTTTTGTGATTTAGAGACAATAAAACGTGAAATAAAAATGGAAGCCGGAATCATTAAGATACTCATTAAAGCCATTTGCAAGTTTAAGACAAACATCATGGTGACAGCCATGACGATTCCTAAGATAGCTGTCACAATTGCGATAAAGCTCTGTTGCAAGGCATTGCTTAGGGCGTCAACATCATTGGTCACCCGTGACAGTACTTCTCCTTGTTGGTGAGTGTCAAAATAGGAAACTGGCAATCGATTGATTTTTTCGGCAATATCTGTCCGCAGGTCCTTCATGGCGCCTTGGACGACTTTGGTCATCAACACGACTGAGAAATACTGAGTTGCGCTGTAAAAGACGGTTATCGCCAGAATCGCCAGAATGGTCTTCATAATATAAGGGAAGTTGACCCCTTCTCCTTTTAAGACATTTTTCAAGATTTCCGTTGTCGGTAAACCTGTCACATAGGGCAACAGAACGTTGAGTCCAACAGAGCCAACGGTAAAGAGAACTGCCAGCCAAAATTTCACTTTATAAGGACGCAGGTAATTCCATAAACGTTTTAGTGAACGGATTGATTTTTTCATGCGAGTTCCTCCTCTGATAATTGAGATGAGGCAATGTCATAATAAATCTCACAAGAGGTTAATAGTTCCCGATGGGTGCCAATTGCCACCACATCGCCTTCATTTAAGACCACAATCTTGTCAGCTTGCATGATGGTACTCACACGTTGAGCCACGATTAAGACCGTAGAGTTAGTGGTTTCCTTTTTGAGACGAGCGCGCAAATTGGAATCCGTCTTATAATCCAATGCGGAGAAACTGTCATCAAAGACATAGATAGCCGGTCGACGAATAATCGCCCGAGCAATGGCCAATCGTTGTTTTTGACCACCAGAAAAATTGGCGCCGCCTTCTGATAATAGTTCGTCATAGCCCTCTGTTTTTTGCGAGATAAATTCCGTTGCCTGAGAGACTTCTGCGGCATACAATAGGTCTTCCTCGGTAGCATCAGCTTTACCAAATAACATATTCTCACGAATTGTTCCTGTAAAGAGCAGAGCTTTCTGAGGGATAAACCCTATTTTCGCTCTTAAAGCAGCCAAATTATAGTCTTTAACATTAACCCCATCAATTAAAATATCCCCCTTGGTGGTGTCATAAAAGCGAGGAATCAATTGGATTAAGGTTGACTTGCCACTTCCGGTACTGCCGATAAAAGCCACCGTTTCACCTGGATTTGCGGTAAAACTAACATCTCGAATCACCGGACTTTCCGTCGCTCCTGGATAAGCAAAGGTCACGTTCTTAAATTCAATGACGCCTTGAGTGGCAGTTTCTTTAACCCCATCAGGATTTTCTGAAATAGAGGTAACTGTGTCTAGAACTTCCTGAATTCTATTAGCGGAAACGGCAGCTCGCGGATACATCATAAAGACAGAAGCAAAAAGCATAAATGAGAACAAGGCATGGAAAACATATTCAATGAAGGAAATTAATTTTCCGACTTCCAGTTGCCCCAAATCAATTTGCTTGGCACCAAACCAAATAACAAGAACCATGATGATATTAAATAAAAAATAAAACCCTGGCTGAGCCACAGCCACTAATTTAAAGAGCTTGGTTGAGCTGGCTGCGTAATTCTCGTTGACTTCATCAAAGCGTTTCTCTTCAAACTTTTCGTTGACAAAGGCTCTAATCACTCGCAAACCAGATAAATTCTCACGCAATATCATGTTAATTTTATCGAGATTTTTTTGTTGTTTCTCAGACAATGGCTCTGATATGCGAGCAATGATGATTACACCCAACAATAAAAACGGAATCGCAAAAAAAACAAATTTTGATAATGAGGCACTTTCTCTCATGATCATGTAAAGACTTGCGGCAAACATCATTGGTGTCATAAAGCCTAAACGTAAGAACTGCCCTAAAAACATCATGACTTGATACGCATCGTTAGTCGTTCGGGTAATCAGTGAGGAGACCCCTAGCTTTTCGTATTCCTGATGGGAATACGTCTGCATGTTTTCAAACATGTCATCTCTAATATCGATGATGATGGAGGTATTTAACTTCGCGCCAAAATAAGTCAGTAACATGTTTAAAATAATCCCGACTACAACAATGCCAATCATAAACATCCCCATTAACTTAACATAGTCAAAATCTTTTTGTTTTACTCCGATGTCAATCATTCGACCAAGTAAGGTTGGCAAGCCTAACTCAATAATAATAAAACCAAACACACATAAGAAATTAAAAAACAGTAATTTCTTGTGGCGCATGGTGTACTTCCACATTAATTTCAACTAATCATCTCCTTTATTCGTTGTGTTATCACTTGGCATCACTTTTGTCAACCGGTGCGTCCTTTTGCTGATAGACGGTTATGCCTTGGCAAAACCATCTGTTGGGATTATTTGATAAACTCTCTATAGATAAAAACTAACTCCTGGTTTCTTAGGAATTAGTTTTGGTAGTCATAGATAGAAAAGGTACAGGTTGCTATGGGACGTGGCATTATACGCCACGTGGCTATTTATCAGTTAAGTTAGATCCTCTCACTGATTTTTAGCTAGTTTAACAAATTAGTACAGCCAACAGTATTAACTAGTTAAATATAGCACATTTCTCAAGGATAAACCAAGCTTTTCATGGGATTTCTTTCCAGTCTATTTCTCTGGGGTTAAGGAGTTGTCTCGAGCCGATTCCTTAACGTTATTTCTTGGTTCAGAGGAAGGCCTCAGTTGTGTCGGAAAAGACTCTTCTTGAGGTTCCTTAATTCCTGTCAGCTCTGACCATCATCGAAAGCTTTTCCTTTTGTCTAGCTTTGAATTGCAGCCCTTCGGAAGTTAGATAAACCCCTGAAGTGACAAAAAGCGTCACTTTTGGGGTTTCCTTAATTTCTTTCAGCGCTAATCGCAATTAAAAGCTTTTCCTTTTGTCTAGCTTTTTGATTCAGCTTCTCGGAAATTAGATAAGTTACTTGGAGTGGTATAAAGCACCTCTTCTGTATCTTTCTTAATTTCTATCGAACCTATACGAATCCAAAAGCTTTTCCATGTTCCTATACTTATTTGGTAATTTATGATAGAATTATTTTAATTGTAACAAACACGTATTTTTATCAAACGGTTATCTATGTAGTTATTACATACTGACAAATTGGAACAAAGACGAGGTTCCATGGCACTTTTTAACCCAAGGTTATGGTGTGTTTAATAAAAAAAGCAGGTGAATTTCACCTATCTTTCGTGTGTTCAAATTAATAGTAAAGCACGTCTTAACGTGTATAACATATAAGGTATTCTGCAAGGTTGGCTAGATGAGTCTGTCTTGTAGGGCCTAATGAAAAGGAGAAATGATACATGATTTTTAAAGTATACTATCAGGAAACAAAGGTTAGAAATCCAAAGAGAGAGCAAACGCAATCTCTTTATATTGAAGCTGACAATGACGTTATTGCACGTCAATTAGTAGAAGACAATACCCCATATAACATCGAATTGGTGCAATCTTTAGAAGGCAATCACTTAGACTATGAAAAAGAAAATGCTGACTTCACGCTTACGGAGTTTAACTAGATGAAACCCACTATAAAAAACAATGAAACAGGTGTTTTTGGGATTGGTGGACTTGGCGAAATCGGAAAAAATACATACGGGGTACAATTTCAAGATGAAATCATTATCGTTGATGCTGGGATTAAATTTCCGGAAGATGATTTACTTGGAATTGACTATGTTATTCCTGATTATAGCTACATTGTCCAAAATATCAAAAAGGTTAAAGCATTGGTCATTACCCATGGTCATGAAGATCATATCGGTGGTGTGCCTTACTTATTAAAACAGGTTAATGTTCCGATTTATGCTGGTCCTTTGGCTTTGGCCTTGATCAAAAATAAATTAGAAGAACATGGTCTTTTACGTGATGCGGAACTTCACGAAATTAATGAAGACACCATTATTAAATTCCGCAAAACTGCAGTGAGTTTTTTCCGTACCACACATAGTATTCCAGATGCTTTAGGCGTAGTTGTTAAAACGCCCTCTGGCAATATTGTTTGTACAGGGGATTTCAAATTCGACTTCACTCCTGTTGGTGAACCACCTAACTTACAAAAAATGGCCCGAATTGGTGAAGAAGGCGTCCTTTGTATGCTTTCAGACAGTACCAATGCTGAAGTGCCAGAGTTTACTAAATCAGAAAAAACGATTGGTAAATCGATTGAACATATTTTTGAAAAAATCGAAGGTCGGATTATATTCGCTACCTTCGCTTCCAATATTTTCAGATTACAACAAACTGCCATGGCGGCTGTAAAAACTGGTCGTAAAGTGGCCGTCTTCGGACGTAGCATGGAGAATGCTATGGTCAACGGTCAAAAACTTGGTTATATCAATGTGCCAGAAGATACCTTTATTGACTCTCGCCAAATCAACAGCTATCCAGCCAATGAAATGCTGATTTTATGTACAGGGTCTCAAGGCGAACCGATGGCGGCGTTAAGTCGGATCGCTAACGGCACTCACCGTCAGATTCAAATTCAGCCTGGCGACACCGTTATTTTTTCAAGCTCGCCTATTCCAGGTAACACTGTTAGTGTTAATCGGGTGATTAACTTACTATCTGAAGCAGGCGCTGAAGTTATTCATGGTAAAGTTAATAATATTCATACCTCTGGGCATGGTGGTCAACAAGAACAAAAATTAATGTTAAGCTTGATGAAACCTAAATACTTTATGCCAGTCCATGGTGAATACCGGATGTTACGGGTTCATACACAGTTGGCTGAAGATACTGGGGTTCCAAAAGAAAACTGCTTTATTTTAGAAAACGGCGATGTTTTAGCTCTTACTCAGGAAAGCGCCCGAGTTGCAGGTCATTTCAATGCTGGTGACGTTTATGTCGACGGAAATGGTGTCGGAGATATCGGCAACATCGTCTTACGAGATCGTCGTATTTTATCTGAAGAAGGTCTGGTATTAGCGGTTATTACCGTTAATTATGAGAAACAACAAATCATGGCGGGACCTGATATTCTGTCTCGTGGCTTTATCTACATGCGTGAATCTGGTGATTTAATCAACCAGTGCCAACGAATTTTAGCGAAAGCTGTTAACAAAGCCCTTAGAGAGCCTGAGTGTAATGAAGCTAAGCTTAAAGAAGTGATTATTAGTACCTTAGATCCTTTCTTAGTGGAAAAAACAGAACGTCATCCGATGATTTTACCAATGGTATTAACAGCTGATTAGAACTCTTAGCAAATGACTTTGGTCATTTGCTTTTTTGGGCTCTGGCCTTACTTTTACTTTTATGCCTGATGGCACTTAATTATTCCTCTATCTCAGAAAAATTTGAATATAACGTGAAACTCTTAACTGTTCATCATAATTGTTAAAACATCAGGTTTTTGTTTGCTTGCTTTAAACTATATTCGTATCCCCTTATGGCTAGAATCAGCAAGCAATGGGACAAAACTGACATTGAATTAACCAAAAAAAGAGAAACAGCTGCTTGGCTGTCTCTCTTTTTTGGTTATTTAGCTTGTACCCCACCTATTTCAACATCATAGGCACGTCGGTCTTCCATTTTGAAGAAGGGATAGTAAATCGCAAAGCTGAGGAAAATTTGCACAATTTGCAGTAGCGCTCCCCGCCATCCAGATAAGATAAAACCAGAGACAACTGCTGGCATGGTCCATGGCAATAAGATACCATTAGTAATCGGAACCAGTCCTGTTGCCATTGCGGTATAGGCGATAATGCACATAATAACTGGTGCCGCAATAAAAGGAATCAACATGATTGGGTTTAACACAATCGGAATCCCAAAAATCAATGGCTCGTTGATATTAAAGATCGCTGGAGCGATTGACAGTTTACCTAGCGTTTTAAATTGAGTTGATTTGGCCATTAAGACACAGGCAATGGCTAAACCAATCGTGGCACTTGAGCCACCTAATTTAATAAAATTCCCATAAAATTGAGCATTAACAATATTTGGTAACACATCGCCACTGGCAAAGGCTTGAGCATTTTCTACGGCTAAGGCGGTCCAAATTGGTGTCATAACTGCCCCAATAATATTCGATCCATGGATCCCAAAGGCCCATAGTAAGGCTTCAAACAGCAAGACGATGATTGTCGCTGGCAAGGAACTTCCTAAAGCCAGAAGAGGTGTTTGCAAGACTTCAAATATAAAATTATGAGCGGTTTCAAAACTGGTAAAGGTAAAGCCAATTCTGATAAAGTTAAAAATAACTGCTACAAACACACCTGGAACCAAAGCTGAGAACGAGGTAGCCACATTGGATGGAACGGAGTCAGGCATTTTAATGACCCAACCTTTTTGCACAACCCAGCGGAAGATTTCAACAGCTAAGATCGCTGTAATCATTCCGACGAATAAACCTGAAGCGCCGAAATTACCAATTGGCAATCCAGTCTCTCCTGCTTCACTGGTAATGATTGGCGTTAAGATGAAGAAGGCTAAAATCGCCGCCGCCTGAGAGGAAGCTTCATCTACATGATAGTATTTACCTAACTCTTTGGCGATTCCCAGTATGACAAATATGGTCATCACGTTCATAGTCATGTCATTTACTTTTAGAAAGAGACTCATCCAGTCTTTGCCTAAAATCGATTCCATCATATTCAGATAAGGATCGAAGGGCAGCTGAGTGATTAACAGAAAGATTGACCCAATAATTAACAATGGCATTGCCACAAAAAAACCAGTTTTTATAGCACTTAAATAGCGATTTGAATCTAATTTATAGGCAATCGGGCCTAATTTTTCTTGCAATTTATCCATCAATTTATTCATAATTTTCCTCCATCTTAGCTAGTGATAATACTCGGTCAACCACTTTTGTGCCGTCCATTCGACCATATTCCAGTATGGGAATGGACATGACTTTTTTAGTGGTTCCTTTAAATAAGGCTTGGTACTTTTTTTCTAAAAATGAAACCTGGGGTCCCAGTAACAAGATATCAGTCTCAGCTAAATACTTGTCAAATTCTTTTTCTGAGACGGACATTAACTCAATTGCCACCTCCTTTTCTTCAATTGCCTTTTTCATCTTACTGACGAGTAAACTCGTTGACATTCCAGCAGCACAGGCCAGGGTAACTCTCAGCATTTACTTGCCTCCTTTCAGTTTAAATAAGTCAATAAAATTCCCCGCTAAATCAATAATCGTCAACGCGTTCATGTAGTGATCTAGGGCATGGATGTCCATCAACGAAATGCCTTGCCCATCTTGGGTTGTCTCCAAGTTGTCACTGATAATCTCCTTTTGAAAGCGATTGGCTTTATTTAATTCCTCTGTCGCTTCGATTTGCAGCTGCGCTGCAGACTCAAATCGCCCTTCCTTTGCGGCTTCGATGGCTTGTAACGCTAAACTTCTAGCATAGCCTCCGTGAACGATTAACATAACTGCTCGCTCTTCGTATTGTTCATCCTGATCTCTCACTGGCACTTCACCTCCGGTTCTCACTTTTACTAAAGCAAGTTCCATGCCAGCTTTTTAACACCCTGAAAAAGCCTGACAGAACACGACTTTTATTAGTAGGGATATCATGTGTTTCATTTGTGGAGCAATCACTTTGAGCAAATGAAACACATTGAAACAAGTTCACTCTGGTATTTACTTTTAATGATTCCTGTTCCATAATGTATCTATTCCCATCTCTATCACACGCTTACATAAAGGAGTCGATGCATTTATGAAACGAATTGATTTAATTTTGTCAGAAATGACTAAACTGTATTCCGGCGAAGGCCTGTCAACCATGCGAATTGCCGAACAAATAAACTTGTCGAGAGCCAATGTCAGCAATGATTTAAATGAACTCGTTAAAATGGGGTTGGCTCGCAAAGAAGCGGGCAAGCCTGTCCTCTATCATCCTGTTATTAAACAATCCAAATTAGAGCAGTTTGAGCGGGACAATCCCTCATTGCAGATGGTCATCAAACAGGCGAAAGCAGCCGTATTATACCCACCAAAAGGGTTGAATATGCTAATTTACGGGGAAACCGGTGTGGGGAAATCCATGCTGGCTTCCTTGATTTACGACTATGCACAGTATACTAATCAATTAGAGGACCTGCCCTTTGTCCAGTTTAATTGTGCAGATTATGCCAATAATCCGCAACTACTAGTTGGACAGCTTTTTGGCATTTCAAAAAATGCCTATACCGGCGCGGAAGAAGAAAAAAAGGGCTTGATTGAAAAAGCCAATGGCGGTATTTTATTTTTGGATGAGATTCACCGGTTGCCTCCTGAGGGACAAGAAATCTTCTTTACTTTTCTTGATCGAGGGGTCTATCACCGCTTAGGCGAATCTGATGTGGAGCGTCAAGCCAGTGTGTTGATCATAGCTGCCACAACGGAGGCAAGTAATTCGGCCTTGCTCAATACTTTTCAACGACGGATTCCCATGATTTTAATGTTGCCTAATCTCGCAGAAAGAACTTCCGAAGAACGGGCCGCTTTAATCTCCTTATTTTTTCAACAGGAAGCCAATCGTTTAAATGAGACCATCAAAATCACCAAAAACTCACTACGTGCTTTCTTAAATTACGACTGTTTGCACAATATTGGGCAATTAAAAAATGATATCCAACTGACTTGTGCCAAAGCTTACGCTGACTTTTTAGTCATGTCGCACAAAGAAATTGTGATTCATAGCCCAGAGCTACCACCTTACATCTTGATGGGCTTATACTCGGCCAGCGAAAAAAAAGACGATAGTCTTACTAGCCAGTTAGCTGGTAAATACATCGCCTTTGAACCAGAATGTGAGGATAATTGCCACCAAAACGCCCTTAATATCTATGAATTAATCCATTCCAATGAGTTGATTCATCAAGATGAGACCTTGGGTTATGATGAGATTCAAGAAATTTTACGGACTAATTTTGACACATTTTTCCCACCACAAAGTCATCCACAGAGTATGGATAATCTTAAAATAATGATGTCAGAGCCTCTTTATAAAATTTGTACTGAGACGATTGCTTTGGCAGAGAATCTCTTAAAGCGCCCCATTAATAACAAGCTAAAGCAATCGATGGCGATTCATATTTCCACGATTTACCATCGAATTAAACGAGGTGATTTACCAAAAAAGCATCATGATGCAGACGAACTGGCCAATTTGTATCCCCACTATTTTAGTATTGCTACGGAGTGCTTATTGTTCTTAAATGCGGCCTTAGACATTGATATCCCTCAGGAAGAAGTCGCTTTTCTAACGATGTTTTTTATTTATAATGACCAAAATGATCATCAAAAAGAAAACTTAGTGCGCGTTTTTGTCGTCTCTCACGGGGCCTCATCGGCGACTTCCATGGCCGCTTTTGTCAATGAATTACTAGGAACAGAACATGCTGTTGGGATTAACATGGATTTAAGTGAAAGCCCTTCGATTATTATTGAACAGATCAGGCAGCTGATTCTCAGCAGTCACTCAACCAGCGACAGTCTTTTTCTAGTTGATATGGGCTCTTTAATTAATCTAGGAACGGAAATCGAAAAAACCTGCCAGATTAAGTGTCGAACGTTTGATATGTCCAGCACAATTCACGTCCTTGAAGCGACGCGTAAAGCCATAATTGGAACACCTATCGATGAAATTTTCCAAGATTTATTAAGCATTCGTTCTAGCAACAATCCAACAAATGCTCAAAATCAGTTTCCTGTGATTCCTGAAGAGGATAAAGTTTCAGTTATTTTATCTTTTTGTTTAACTGGTGAAGGGACTGCGGTCATTATGAAAAATCTGTTAAAACAAAAATTAAGTAATTTGCCAGATAGTATCAAAATCATTACCATTACTTTGCTGCGGGATGAATCGATTGGTAGTTACATCAAGCATATGCAAAATCAGTATCACATTTTATGTGTGGTCACAACAGTTCCGATTGAAACGGCCCTGCCTCAATTTCAATTGTATGATCTATTTAACAGTCATGTCATTCAACAGATTCAGTACTTTATCGAATTGGACACCACTTATCGGGAGATTGAGCTGACTTTGAAAGATGAACTTAAACATATTGACAGTTTTGCTATAGTGGCCGATACAAAAAAGTTTATCAAACGAATTGAAAATGTCTTTGGTATTAATTTTAATATCAAAATTATTTTCGGTGCTATTTTTCATATATCATGCCTTGTTGATCGCCTAAAGGGCGATTACAATTTCATTGATTTCCCCGATAGTCAAGCCTATAAACAAAAATATCTAAAGGAGTTCAATATCATCTGTGGTCTCTTAACCACTTTCGAACGGGATTATGAGATTGTTATCCCAGACAATGAAGTCCTCTATTTGATTTCTATTTTCTTTGGCGAACTTCAAGAAGATTGACAAAAAAGGACTCAAAAGGATTGCTCACCTTTGAGTCCTATGGATTATTCCAAGCCTTTACTTTCAGGATTCTTCACGACTAATACGTTACACGCCGCGTGCTGCACTACGTAGCTAGTAGTCGAACCAATGATCATCCGATTGACGACGCCTTTTCCTGTGGCGCCGATAATCAGCAACTCAATGTCATACTGCTCCGCTACAAATTTGGCAATGCTGGTTTTAGGATTACCTAAGCGAATAATTGGCACCACGTCTACTAATTGATGAGTGGCTGCGTATTCAAGGTATTTATCCATTTCCTTCTCAGCAGCCTCTTCTTCTTCCCTGATGATTTCACCATAGGCAAAAGGGCTGTAGGAGCCCGCCTGGTCGTTAATAACTTGCAAAACATGTAAAGAGGCATGATTGCGTTTGGCAACTTCTACTGCGTGTTTAAAGGCTAAATCCGAATTATCAGATCCATCAACCGCCACTAAAATTCGTTGATAATTACTTAACATGGAAATCCACTCCTCTCTTTGATGTCTTTAGTATAACATTAATTGGGTAACGGTTACATTATTAAGCAAAAAGACACCTACTTTGATCGAAGTAGGTGTCTTTTCTAATTATTTTTTCTTGATTTTACCTGTCCAGTTGTTGTAGCCGCCTTTTAAGATGTACACATCTGTGTAGCCGTTTTTGCGCAAAATATTAGCAGAACGGATACTTAGGGTCTTCTTTTGGTCATACAAAAAGATCGGCAAATCTTTTCTTAAGGAGCTGTGTGCCTGTTTAAAGGTTGAATAAGGAATGCTGCGAGCCCCTAAAATATGACCGGCATTAAAGACATCTTTTTCTCGCACGTCAATGATTTGACCTTTGCGCATGATTTCTCTAAATTCTTCTTCGGTAATTGTTTTGGCGGATTTTTTCGCCATTAGACGTAGGTATATTTCATTTCCCGCCATCCATAATAAGATGGCACCTAAAATAATGTTAATAATTAAAAATGGGCTAATAGTCACTGCTTTGCTTCCTCTCTAATAAAAACTGTATTACTTAAACTGTAATGCTAATGAGCTAGCACCGATTACGCCGGCTTCATTTCCTAACTGAGCTAATTTGAGCTTAGTACTTTCTCTCACTTGAGGGAAGGTAAATTGGTCAAAGTAAGTTTGAATACGGCTTCTTAAGAATTCTCCTGCCGCAGACACACCTCCACCAATGACAATGTCAGTTGGGTTAAGCATATTACCGATATTACCACATGCCAGCCCTAAATAAAAGGCAACTTTATCAACGACTAATAACGCAAAATCATCGCCAGCTTCCGCCAACTCAAAAACTGATTTACTGGTCACGTCCTGACCGTCGTCAATCATGTATTTTAATTTAGAATCCCCTGAATATTCTTCTGACATGGTTCGCGCTAAGCGGACAACCCCTGTGGCACTAGCAACTGTTTCCAGACAGCCTTTTTTCCCACAAGTACAATCAAAACCATCAATTGGTTCCACCGTAATATGACCGATTTCACCAGCGGCACCCACAGCTCCATGGAGTAAATTGCCTTCAGCAATAATCCCGCCACCAACACCAGTTCCTAGTGTAATAAAGGTTACTTCTGGGCTATTTTCACCTGCCCCTTTCCATTTTTCACCTAAAGCAGCCACATTGGCATCGTTGTCGATTGCAAAGGGAATGCCTAGTTCTGATTCAATTGGCTTTTTAATTTCTTGGAGTGTCTTCCAATTTAAATTATACGCGCCAATCACAGTCCCAGCCTCACGGTCCACCGTTCCCGGTGTCCCCATACCAATTCCGATAAAGTCTTCCGCTTTCATGTTATACAAGTCTAAGCGATGACGAATGGATTTAATAATATCAGGAACAATCAAGGTTCCTTCTTGACCAATATTCGTTTCAATACTCCACTTTTGTTGTACTTCCCCTTCAACTGTTAAAATCGCAAACTTAACAGTCGTACCACCTAGATCAATGCCGATTAATTTGCCGTCCACAACAACATCCTCCTTATTCTTCTCACGCCTTACTTCAATTTCGTGTTCGCGTGTTAAAATCATTTTAATTTGTTGATACGTTTTTAACTCCAAGATACCAGCCTGATACAAGCTGTCAATTTCAATGCCAATCATTTCAATATCCCATAAACGCTTGCCCAAGTAGACAATCGTTCCGTAGGATTTTAACAGCTGCTGGACATCGTAAAGTGTTTCCATTTATAGACACTTCCTTATCTCAATTACCTCACTGCCTGCCTTTAGTGTAGACCACCTGTGAAAGTTGCTCACAAAAAAAGAGCCTACAGGAAAAAGTAAGCTAGTGTTTATTATACCTAATACCTAGGAGCTTTGGCAATGGTTAACCAGAAGAATTGCTAGAATTGGTCCTTATTTCAGCAAATTGACCTAAAAAAACAGCCATGACTGTCTCGTCACGGCTGCTTCTGTCATTTAGGCTTTTTTTGCTTCTGGACTACGCTCAATGAAGAACTTAATTAATAAAGGTGAGATCAAGGTGGAAATAATGATAGCCACCACAATCGCTGAATAAATACTACCTGTAATCAAATTCATTCCTCGGCCAAGCTGGACAATGATTAAAGCCATTTCCCCTCGCGAAACCATCCCGGCGCCCACAATCCATGAGCGATTGGCATCGATTTTGGAAAGTCGACCACTGATGTAACCACCAACTAATTTTGACACGACGGCTGCAATCGATAAAAGGATGATAAAGAATGCATGCTCTTTGAAAGCCGAAAACTGAATATCCAAGCCGATTGACACGAAGAAAATCGGAATAAATAAGGAATACCCAATGGTAGAGACACGACTTTCTACCGTGTGTTTTGATTGGTGTGAAGACAGTAGTAAGCCCATAAAGAAGGCCCCGATAACATCGCTCATGCCTAATGTTTCAGATAATAAGGCAAATGCAAAACAGAGGACCAGAGCGATGGCTACTTCTCCTTCAGTCGCTACAAGTTTTTTGGCAAAAGTCATAAAGGGATTTAATAAAAACTTAGCAAACAGATAAAGAATGAAGAAGAAGAGAATCTTGGTTCCTAATAAATCCCAGAACAACTGACCACTAAAGGTGAAGGCCCCTTCCAAATTAACGATGGTTGAAAAGATACTGACTATCAAAACCACCACAATATCATCAACTACGGCTGCTCCTAGGATAATCGAGCCTTCTTCCGTATCCAATCGGCGATATTCTTTCAGCACTTGAACGGAAATACTGACGGAAGTGGCACTAAAGACAATGCCTAAGAAAACCGCACTCATGGTTGATAAATCAAACATGGCTCCCACAAGACCGCAGAGAATCAGAGGAAATAAAATTCCCAAAATAGCCACGGAAACAGATGGTTTTAAATATTTTTTTAATAGATTAAAATCACTTTCCAAACCAGCCAGAAACATTAATAAGACGACGCCGATTTGTGAAAATACGTGTAGTACATCAGAAGGATGGACCAAATTAAGTAAGGCTGGTCCTACTAAAATCCCGACTAACAGTTCGCCGATAACGGCAGGAATACCAATTCTGTTGCACAGATGACTGGCAACTTTGGTTCCTAAAAGAATCACGATAATCGCGATAACTATTTCTTCAAACATGGTAAACTCCCCTTTCAATACACAAAAATAGACAGTCCGACTTTCAGTTTTCTTCCCGCCCTTTGAAGAAAAAACCTTGAAAGCATCGCTGCCCAACCGAAACACGTATTTATTTTTCAAACACTTATCTAGTATGCCATGAATTTGGAAAAATATCAAAAATTTTGCACATTTTTTCTAATATATTTTACATTTCACACAAAAAAGACCTTTAATACTTCCTGTCTCAGGTAAGCATTAAAGGTATAGATTAAAATCCTAGTACTTCTCTAAAGCCATACAGTAAGCAAAAGACGATAAAGAAAGCAAACATCAACCCAAAGCGAATGCGTCGGTGTACATCATGAGAGCTCGACTCGTATTGGGTTCCTTTTAGAGCTGGTATTGCAATCACAAACCCAAGGAGAAAACCACCAACTGCTCCACCAACATGTCCTAAGATATCAATGCCACTACTGAACAAATTCATGATCAGGTTAAGGACGATCAAGGTTAACATGCGTTGAGACATAAACTGAATCATTGGGTGATGAGGATAAACCCGACCGAGAGCCACAAAAATCCCAAATAAACCAAAAAGCGAGGTGCTAGCGCCGGCAGAGATGGCATTGGCATTGCCAAAAGCAAAACTTAAGACATTTCCCGCCACACCTGTTAGTAGATACACCGCCAAAAATCGCCAGTGTCCCAACATGGCTTCTAATTGCGTCCCTATAAAATAGAGAGTCAGTGAATTGACAATGAGATGCATAAAGCCGATATGTACAAATATGGGCGTGATAAAGCGCCAGTATTCATGAGCGTATGTGACGTACCCTTTCAACATGGCCCCGTGAGAGACTAAAATTTCACCATTTAGGGAGCCGTCAATCCCCAATCCGCGACTCATTCCCGTCAAGGTCATGGAAAGAAAGACGATTATTTGAATTCCCAGTAATCCCCAGACCATCAGCGGCATATTTTTAATTCGTTTTAATTTCATTTCTGTTTGGTAATCCATTCAATTCTCCTAACATTTCTTAACTTGATTTAGTTATCTTACAATTTATTATGCCATAAACAGGGTCCCAACAGGTTGATCCAAAGTTTCTGGTTTCCATTCCTGATTGAGCTGTTCTTGAAAAACAAGACTGCAAGTCTGACCAGTATAATCGGCTAGGTAACGGTCGTAATAGCCACCACCGAAACCAACTCGATACCCGTCTAAACGAAAGGCCACCCCAGGAACAATCAGTAAATCAAGTTGATTCCCTTTCATTATATCATTAGTCAGAGGTTCTCTGACCCCAAAGTTACTTTCTTCATAAATTGTTCCAGAAGTAATCTTAATAAAATCCATTTTGCGTTGGGGAGCCGTTTTGGGAACTGCAGTTATTTTCCCTTCTTGCCACGCTCTCTCGATAATCTTCTGGGTCGAAAATTCCAAGCCCATACTTAGGGTAAGGCCGACACTTGTGGCATTTTGCCAAAGAGTCGATTCAAATAACTGGCTTAAAACGGCCCTCTCCTGTTGCTTTTTCCGTGGGATATCAAGCCCTAGTTTTCTTAGCTTGGCCAAGGTTTCTTGACGAACGGTTGCTTTATTCATGAAACACCTACTTTCAGCTTGCTCTGCTAGGTTATCCTCCTGCCGATTAGAGGAGACACCTGTCGCGATTAATACTCTGATTATCCACTATAAAAATGAAAAAAACAACAGGAACCTCCTGCGGCTTATCTGATTCTGTTTGGCGAAGGACAAGTTCAGCGGGCAAGACGTAAAAATTAGCTAACCCAAAACTAACACTACTGGCCATCCACCACAGATAAAATGAATGACGGAGAATAAGAAATTCCAGCTTATAGCCATCCATTAGTTGACGAGTCAGATTGATTGCGCTGCTGACAGATAAATTTGGTTCTTTTCCAATAAGTAGTTCGTCCTGGCACATGAAGCCGACTTAACAATGTCAGGAATCGTAAATACCAATGACCAAAAAAATGTAGGTAGTCATTAGAACTCTTGGCAAATCAGGGCTAGGATAACCTAAAATCGCCAACTTCCAATATTTCTTTAGCTTAAAACTAAACCCATTTATTTCTCCCAGCAAGTCCCCGACAATCCATCTACTCGAAAAATCCGAAACCTCCATTGATCACTCCTTTCGATTACCCGTCCATCTAATCAACATCTATTAACATCAAGTTCAATTACCTTGCAATATTATTAACTTAGAGCAAGACGAGATTAAGTTTACCAGTCACTCAAGAAAGAACAATCGATATTTCGAATAAGAAGTAATGATAAGTCTTTACAATAAAACAAAACATCCAATCTTTGAAGCGTTAATGAACCAAACATATAAACAGGTATCTCCTCCCATCACTTGCTCTTTTGAGTGAGAAGTTTTTCTTACATGAGAGATTAAATACTTGCTTATTTTTTCTGTTCGAGAAAAATTTGTAACACTTGGTAAAACTGACCCTTACTTAAACCTATCACTTCATTTTGTTGTTTGGCTGAATATTCGACTATAGCTGCACTGGTTTCATAGCTTGTAAAATCTGATTTTGAAGATTAGTCATAACTTTCACTCTATACTATCCGTGAGATTAATGGCTACTTCCTAGGTACCATATATTCCTACCTTATTTTGTGATACGATTATGTAACTAAGAATTGAAAGTGAGGAATTACAATGAATAATGATAATAAAACAGATGGCATTGCACTCGGACTTATTTTTGGTGTAACTTTTGGTATCATTTTCAAAAACTTAGCACTTGGAATCGGATTAGGGCTCGCTATGGGCGGCGGGATGGATATGGTCAAAACTAAGAAAAATAAACGAAAATAGTTTTGTTAGGTCCCTTAGCATTAGGCGACTTTTTTATCATAAAGGTTAACCCATCTAGCAGAACCGTTACTATACGATTCTGTTTATTTGCTATCTTTTTTAGATACGCATTGAAACTATAAAAGCACACACTTCCAATTTTTAATATTCATTGTTTCAGCTATTTCTTTAGCTTTCCCTGCAAACAACTAATTATCACCTTTGTACACCGCATATCCTTTGGCCATCATTTTAACTCTTTGTTAATTTTCTTGGTTATACAAACTGTGTTGTCATTAATTTATAATATAGAAATGGAGCTACATACATGAGTACATCTTTAATCTTAATTATCGCAGTTGGACTCTTTACACTTTCGCCATCTATTTTGATGATTATTTCATCCATAAAAAAAAAACGAGTGAAAGGTTTAATCATTGGAATTGTATTTTTAATTCCTCTCGGCATAGCAGCTTATATCCTAATGATATTAACAGCCTTATCAACGTATGATTTTAGCTAAGTTATTATTATTTCAGGTAATAAAACTATTACCTGATTCATAAGTCGTTTACTTGTCATTAAACGTATGTTATTATTTTGCAGGAGGTGTTTTTATGGACAATAAAGGTAATGTATTATTTAAATCAAAAACTGATAGTTTAAAAAATGGGATTGTTTTTCTATTGCTTGGTATTTTAATGATAGTTGGTTCTAATTTTATTTACGCAAAAATTATGCTCGTAATCTTTGGATTAATTTTTTTATTAATTGGCTTATATTTACTTATTTTCAAGAGGGCTGACAACGTCATTATTTATGAAAATGGAATTGTTCTTTCTAAAAAGAACCAAGTAATTGATAAAAAAGAGATCAAATCGATATCATATAAAAAGGTCAAAGCTAAAGGTTCTCCTGTTCCATCTTTTTACGCCGTTCTGTTATTAAATAATCAGTCAGAACAACTTATAAATATTGCTTTTAATTCAGTTATTAATAAAGATTTTGAAAAAACAATTAAATCATATTTAGATTAAAACCGTTTAATCGGTTTTTTTTTTTGATAAAAATAATTGTCATTATTTTAAGTAATACCTACTAAAGTAAGGCTTTAGTCTAATTTTTTTTCTAATACTCCCTTTATAATTAATTCATACAACATGGAGGGAGTTCTTATCATGCACCCATGAATTTGGATCGTTATAGGTTATGCTACAGTTGCAATTGTTGGAACATCAATCAGTAACGGTAAGTTTAAGAAATAATTCTTAGACTTTTTTATTTCAATAGCTAAAACCAATTAACTTTCATACGTTCCAATAACATTTAATAAGCCAGTCTTAAGATTTTCAGCAAGGTTCCCAACATCAACTACTTCCATAGGGCTTGCATCGTGGAATTTTATGTTGATTACACCGTCTAGCACACTCCCCAACAATCTGACTTTCAATTTCTTCAAAGTTTTCAACAATCCAATTGCTTAAATCTTCTTTTGGCGATAGTACGGGCTCTTCTGTTTGTTCAATCATTTATAGCCCGTCTACCACAATTTGAGTATGATTTACGTCTTCGTAAACTTTTCCGTGACGGATAATAGATAAATCTTTAACTACTTCTAATACTTCACCTTCACTGGATCCGTTGATTATTATTGCTTTTCCCATCCTTGTTCACCTCTTCTTATTCTTAAACCGATTAATCACTTAGCGATTTCAATACTTCCTCATACTGCTTAACTATTGTTTCGTCAACGTCAGAATTCTTGGGGCTGCCTGAACAAAATGAATCCCTTCTTAATGAAATCAGCTCATGAATAAAAACGATGTGTATCAATGAACGTCACACATTGCAGACACCTGCGGCTTACATAGAATTGGCTGTCATGGATATAGACATGACCATGAATATGTCATGTCACTGACAATGTGAAGGAAGAAACGGCCTAAAAATTCGCTAAATATGTTAATTTTCAATTTTCCGTACTCAAAGCCGTGTTCACTGGTAAAAACGCAAAAAAAAGAGCTAGATTCCTTTTCATAAAAGGCTTCTAGCTTGATGTTACTAATGATTATTTTGTTTCACGGTGAAGCGTTACTTTACGCTCACGTGGACAATATTTTTTAACTTCCAAACGATCTGGATTGTTACGTTTGTTTTTGTTAGATAAATAGTTACGCTCTTTACACTCTGTACATTCTAAAGTAATATGAACTCGCATGATATTCCCTCCAAACATTTCAAGACTATGAGTGCTCTCACTCACCTAAAATATCATATCATTTTTTTTAGCCAATTACTAGCCTTTTAAGCAAATTTGTTAAGTAGAACTACTTTACAGCCAGAGCCGTTTTAAAATTAACTGTAACTAGCTTATTTTGGTCCTATTCCTTCTATAACAAAAGAAGCTTATGAACATATGACATAAGCTTCTTCTGCTTTTTTTACTATTTTTCGTAAAAGTCGTAGTAAGCGTCTAGTATTTCCGCCGTAATACTTGTATTAGTATGATCTTTATCATCCTTAATACGAGGTAAAATGATGGTAACAGCGACTTTCGGATCATCGTAAGGGGCATAAGCCACCATGGTACTGTTAACTAATGGAATTGGATTATTAGGATCTGCTGGATTTGTTTCACTCACCTCGGCTGTTCCTGTTTTACCAGCTGCCACATACTTGGTTGCTGGCATGCTAGCAGCTGTTCCTCCCCCATTAATAACCTGATACATCCCTGTTTGAATAATGTCAAGCTGATCTGGTGTCCCAACGGATGATAAAGCTTTAGGGGTTATTTTTTGTTCCAAATCACCTAAACCACCATTCTCGTCATTGCCATAAATACCATCAACCACATGGGGAGCAACTTTCACACCATCGTTCGCAATCGTCGAAATATACTGTGCTACTTGCATAGGTGTGTACGCATCGAAGTTTCCGTAAGATAAATCAAGTAAGTTACCCATTCTGCCTGCTACTTCAGTGCCGTCAGGCTTATAATTCTGTTTAGAGACAAAACCAGAGCTTTCACCTGGTAAATCGATGCCAGTATAGGTTCCTAACCCAAAATTTTCATACGTAGTCCGTAAAGTATCAAAAACTTCTGGATGCCAACCTAAGGTCATGTTTGGTACGTAGGTTTCACCCATTAAAGCAAACGCAATTTTCATCATATACACGTTGGATGACTCACGTAAAGCATCAATGGCTGTCATGGATCGTGGTCCGTACGTAAAGACCGATTTTTTAATCGGGTCTCCTTGAAGTTGAATAATTTCATCCGTTAAGGAATCATTCCCCGAGATCACACCATTATCATAACCGGCCATGATTGTTGCTCCTTTAATCGAAGACCCTGGCGTAAAGACGTTATTTATTGTGCCTAAGGTGTCATCCGACAGCTCACCGGTCTCCTGATCACGTTTAAGACCAACCATGGCATTCACTTCACCAGTTTTAGGGTTATTGACGACAGCGTATACGCCTTCTGAATACTGAGCTTTGCCATTGCCTTGCAGAACGCTATAGTGTCTTCGCAAAATTTCTTCCACTTTTTTCTGGAATTCCATGTCAATGGTTAACTTGATATTTTTGCCTTTTTCACCTTCATACGTTTTTTTCTCAGATTCAATTTCATTGGTTTCTTTATTCACGACAACCTCTGATTGAGACTTGGTGCCCCGAAGTACTTGCTCATATTCTTTTTCCAGATAACTTAAGCCAACCCGATCATTACGGGCGTATCCTTTGGCAAGGTATTTTTCACTTTCTTCTTCTGGTAATCCGGTTTTTTCAGAAGACACTATGCCTAAAATACTGCTCATAAAGTCGCCTTTCGGGTATTCACGTTCCCAGTCCATTCCCGTTGAAATCCCTGGAATATCCGTTGTGTGTTCGCCTATAATGGCAATTTCTTCAGTAGTAACATTTTTATTTTTGATATAGACAGGTGTCATGGCGTAAGCCCCGTTGATTTTTTTAAAAACCGTGGCAGCTTTTAAGGTTGCTTCATCAAAGGCGATTTCTTCATCTGTCACTTTATCCACAGTATTGCTGTAGACTTGCGACGTCGATAACTTCGTATCTTTCTCTTTATCGGATAAACGAGACTGGGCTTCTTTTAAGTTCCCTTCATCTGCCAGCCAATAATCCTTTTTATCCCGAGGCGTTAATTCTTCTGGTTCAATGGCGATCAATTCCACAATTTGTTTTGACACAGCCAACATTTCCTGAGATTTCATGGTTTGTTTTTTTGTGTAGATAATCGCTTGGTTCGCTTGATTGCCGACTAGGACTTCCCCTTTAGCATCGTAAATCATTCCTCGGGGGGCATTTCCCTGTACCACTGATTTTTGCGACCATTCTATCTTTGCCTCAAAAAAAGCACCGTTGGCGATTTGTAAATAAGCCAACTGCACGAGTAGCGCCACAAATAATGCAAACACAATAAAGAAAAGAAAATTCAAGCGAAAGGGAATATGAGACTTGCGGCTCCCCTCTTTATTAGTCGTCTTTTTTAACAATTTATTATTTATTTGAAATGATTTCTTTTGGGTATCTTTCATGGGTTTCATTTTTCCTTCCAATCAGGTGACTCACCTTATTTAGCATCTCCTATTTTACCTAAAAAGGACGCCAATAAAAAGCCCAATCACAAAAACTTAGGACAATTTAAAGAAAAGTTAGACACTTCTTAGAAGTATCTCATTTATTTAGAGGAATGGCAATCGAAAAAGAAGCAAACAATCAAATATGCTTGCTTCTTTCCATAAAAACGACTATCCTTGGCGACTGAAATTATTGACTTCAGCTACAACACTATCAACAAACATGGACGCTGACATAGAGTTCGTTTCTTTACTGCCATAGCGACGAATATTCACTTCGCCACCCTCAACTTCTTTGTCCCCTACAACGACTTGGTACGGGATTTTTTGCGTTTGAGATCCACGAATTTTATAGCCCATCTTCTCATTGCGCTCGTCCACTTCAAAACGCAACCCTTGCTTGGTTAATTGTTCCTTGATTTCATAAGCATAGTCCATGTGGTGATCATTGCTGACTGGAATGATGGTTCCTTGAACTGGTGCTAACCAAGTTGGGAAAGCCCCTTTGTGAACTTCTGTTAAGTGAGCCACGAAACGTTCCATAGTAGAAACAATTCCTCTGTGAATCACAACTGGTCGGTGAGTATTTTCACCGTCATCCCCTACATAAGTTAAATCAAAACGTTCTGGCAAGAGGAAGTCTAATTGAATCGTCGATAAAGTCTCTTCGATCCCCATAGCAGTCTTGACTTGAACATCAAGTTTTGGTCCGTAAAAGGCTGCTTCACCTTCCGCTTCAAAATACTCCAAGCCCATTTCATCAACAGCTTCTTTAAGCATTAGTTGCGCTTTTTCCCACATTGCATCATCATCAAAATACTTTTCAGTATTTTCAGGATCACGGTAGCTTAGTCGGAACTTATAATCAGTGATATTAAAGTCTTTGTAAACCGCGATCATCAGCTCAAGTGTCCGTTGGAATTCATCCTTGATTTGATCTGGACGAACAAAAGTATGCCCATCGTTGAGTGTCATTTCACGCACTCGTTGTAACCCAGATAACGCCCCACTCTTTTCGTAGCGATGCATCATGCCCAGTTCAGCAATTCGAATCGGCAATTCGCGGTAACTATGGATGTCATTTTTGTAAACCATCATATGATGAGGACAGTTCATCGGACGCAGAACGAGCATTTCACCGTCTCCCATATCCATTGGTGGAAACATGTCTTCATGGTAATGGTCCCAATGACCAGATGTTTTATAAAAATCAACATTAGCCATAATAGGTGTGTAAACGTGTTGATAACCTAAACTAAGTTCTTTATCGACAATGTAACGCTCGATTGTTCGGCGAATAGTGGCACCATTTGGCAACCAGAATGGCAAGCCTGAACCGACATCTGAATTTGTCATAAAGATGCCTAATTCTTTTCCTAGTTTACGGTGATCTCGCTCTTTCATTTCTTCACGGAATTTTAAAAATTCTTGCAAGGCTTTTTTATCAAAGAAGGCCGTTCCGTATACACGTTGCATCATTTGATTATCTGAATTCCCCCGCCAATAGGCACCAGCGACTGATAACAGCTTAAAGACTTGAATCCGGCCAGTTGACGGTACGTGAACTCCACGACATAAATCGACAAAATCACCTTGATCATACACTGTAATCTCTTCGTCAGCAGGCAAATCTGTGATTAACTCAACTTTATACGGGTCTTCTTTAAATAACTCCAAGGCTTCCTCTTTTGAGACCACCTTGCGAACAATTGGGTTATTTTCTTTAACGATTTTCATCATCTCAGCTTCAATTTTCGGCAAGTCTTCTTCTGAAATTGGGTGTTCACCATTATCTGTGTCGTAATAAAAACCAGTATCAATCGCTGGTCCAACCCCAAAGTGTATGTTCGGATAAAGACGACGGACAGCATTTGCCATTAAATGTGCCGACGAGTGGCGTAAAATTTGCAAGGCATCTTCGTGGTCTGGTGTCACGATCTCAATCTCCCCATCAAACTCTAGGGGGCGAACTAAATCAACTAGTTCTCCGTTGTATTTACCTGCCAAGGCTTTTTTAGCTAAACTTTTACTAATACTTCCGGCGATGTCGAAAGTTGTTGCGCCTTTAGGAAACTCTTTTTTTGCGCCATCTGGAAATGTAACATGAATCATTGACATAAAACTTCCTCCTCTTTTTTAGATAATTAACTATTAGCGGGTGACGGAAAACAAAAAACGCCCTAACGCTCTGCATGGCAAAGCGTTAGGACGATGAATTCGTGGTTCCACCTAACTTCAGAATAAGTCCTTTTCAGGAGTATTCTCTCACTACGTGATAACGGTACGACCGACTTAGTTTCAAACTAAATTCTCGAAAGTGGTCAATTATTAAGCTTGCCTAGGAAACTTTCAGCCATGTTTTCCTTCTCTTATTGACAGTTCTTATTAATCGGTGGCTTTCTCATTGATAGTTATTATGTTGAATCTATTTAAACACGAATTGTTTATAATTGCAAGGTTAACCTAACAATTTTTTATTTTTTGACTTCGCCAGCGTGGCCGTAGTTTTCTTTTTTCATGTCACTGATCACGATTGACACGGCTTCCTTTTTAGCCCCAGTCGTTCGTACTACTGCTTCCGTCACTTCTTTGATTAACATTTCTTTTTGCTGTGGCGTCCGTCCTTCGAGCATTTGAATATTTATGATTGGCATACTTTTTTCGCCTCTTTCTCTTATGGTTATAATCAGTTTACCATACTGGTTTTATTTTTAGGAGGTGCTTTTTATCCTCTGCGGCTTTACTTTTGGTGTAGTTAACTGCCCTATCGTAAAAGAGAGAACTGCGAAGACCAATAATAAAAGAATGGCCGCTTTTAAGTTCAGTGACGTCGCCGTCGTTGTGAAGATGACTGTAGCAACTGGCGGCACTATCAATAACAAGGTATTAATGCCACCGTTGATAGTCCCCAGCTTGGTCACATCAAAACTACTGATTATTAGAACATTTAGTTTAGGAGAGGCCGAGCCAATCAACAAGCCAACCACTAACAAAGAGCCTAACAATAACCAAATAAGCTGGCCATACATCGCTATGCCTATGACTCCGATGACTAAAAACATCCCCTGACAAATCGTAAAAAGTGACGTTGACTGCAACGCTTTGGGACCAAAAAGACTTCCGAGAATCACGCCTGCGCTAATCATCCCTTGAGATAACGCTAAAGTAAAAGGAAAATTTTGAATGACCAGTTGAGGCTGTTGAGAAAATAACATACTAATAAGTGGCACGAGCACGACTAAGCCACCATTGGCAATAGCAAACATCATAATCGCTCGGAAAACCGGTTGACACTCTTTAATTTCCTTTAAGGAAGACAGTATTTGCTGAACCATTCTTTTTAAAGATATTTTATTCCCACTGTCTTTAACGAGCTTTTCCTTTTCGATTTGATCAAGGGAGGCTTTCATAAAAAAGAGAATAACCACCGTAATAAAAAAGGCTCCACTGTTAATCCAAGCCAAGACTTGATAGGAAAAAAGTCCCATTAAATATGCCCCAACGAATTGAGCCAATAAGCTTACAAGGTTAGTAATTGCCCCGTTCAATCCTTGAGCTTCTTCAATATCTTCCGTTTTCACCATAAATAGCACAAAGGGTGTCATTAAACCACTGGAATACTTACCGATAATATCTGAAATAAAATTAAGTAAACAAATACCTGCAAGTAACAAGAGTGATGACTGAAATCCAATTAACACCCCTACTAATAAGTATAAAATGCCACGAATAATCCCATTGATGATGGTTTTTCTCGCTTTATTTTGACTCATATCAGCCAAACTTCCTGTCAGGATAAAAAAGATACCTGGAATGGATTCTGATAAGGTTACCATGGAAATAGCTAAACCTGAATTGGTCATTTGGCTTGCAAAGGTCAGCAAAGCAATATAGTACATGGAGTCTCCTAAAGTTGAAATAAAGTTGCTAGCAATAAATTTTCTGTACAGCGGGTAGTTTTTGATAATATTCATCGTAACGCCTCCTCATTTTCTGAACAATTAATTGATAACTTAAGTATAAATGAAGGCAGACTTATAAGAACAATAAGTCTAGTATTGTGGACCACGTTTCAAATAAAAATGGTATAATTTAAGAAAAACAACTGGAGGCGACCATCCATGACAACCTATGGGGCGACAATTCGTCAGATACGTTTAAATAAAGGGTATTCACAAAAAGAAATTTACACTGGAATTGTCTCAAAATCCTATGCCATTGAATTTGAAAAAGGAAAGCATGACATGAGTATCAGTCACTTTACAGCTGTCTTGGATCGACTATCTCTTAAGTTTCAAGAATTTGCCTTTATTCATAACGACTATCAGGAACCTGTTTTTTCGAAGACCATGGCACGTTTTGCAGATGCGGCCAACCGAGGTAATCGCAAAGACCTACAAGCAATTGAAAAAGAACTGGGTCAGTCAACGTCTGAAACTGATAGTCTGATTGCGGCTTTGGCTCGTTTAACCCTCTACACCCTTGATCATCCGGCCGACTACCAACCAGCTGACTACCCACCTGAAGACGTTAAGCTTTTACAGGACTATTTAATGGCAAGCAACAGCTGGACCTTCCACGAAATCACTTTTTTCATTAATTGCAGTGGTTTCTTCGATTATGAGGTGCGTTGCCACTTGATGCAAATCGTGACCAAGCGAATCAAAAAATATCACGGGTTTTCATTTTATGATAAGCTTTTTTCGACAATGATTGTTAATTTTTTAGGTGATGCTTTTATTCTAGGTGACAGACAACAGATTTCTCTTTATCTGGATATTTTGGACGAATTAACCCAAGATGTTACCTTAGCTTTTCAACGGGATTTTTATCTTTTTTATACAGGATTGAAGGATCTTCTTTGGGGCGACTCTTCTTTAGGCGAGGAACGCTGTCGTTATATTATCCGTCATTTAGAAATTCAAGGTCATCAGTATTTCGCCACAAACTTAGACCAGTTATTGGCATTGATCCTGGCTAAGTAGTTTATAGCGTACCAACTACTCTCCGTGAAGAATCACCAACTAACCCTGAATTGACTATGATAGGCAACGGCCCCTCTCTCATAGTTGATTCAATTTTTATTGTTCTAAATTTTCCGATAGCCAATACTAGATTGAAAGTTCTTGGTTAGGTTAGCCATCTATAGTATAGTTTATGATAGATGCTAATTAGAACTTACTCTAGGAGGATATAATATGGGACTCTTCACAAAGAAAGAAAATAAACCTGACAAAAGTAGATATTGCGAATACTGCGGAGATAAAATCACCTTTATGAAATCGGGGCCAATACTTAGCGATAAATTCGAGATTTGCGGTAATTGCGCGAATCGGATTAGTGTGGGTAAATCTGAAACTTTAATACATCCAAAAACCCTCACGTTGAAAATGGCTACTGATTTATTAAAACAAGTTGATGCTTTTGAGGAAATCTTTTCACCTTCTGCCACATCACCAAAAATAGAAGTTGATTTTAATAATCAATTGATTCGATTTGGTTTTGGTTCAACAGTCACATACAGGTATTTAACATTTGATAATTTTTTGTCCTATGAACATATTGAAGAGACAACCACTCACATTGTTGAAGCTGATTCCAAAACTAACATAAATCCCAAGACTAATCAAAAAATTGAAAAATTGATTAAAAATATTTCATTAAAGATCAACACGAATATACCAAGTACACCTTATTTTTTTGTTGTATTTTATAGTTCGTTCACTCCAAAGCACACTACTGAAAGTTATCTCTATGACAAGCAGATGAAAAACATTAGGCAAGGTAAGGCATTACTTGATTCAGTTTTAAGACATGAACCAAAATCCGATTCGAGTCCCGTTCAGCCCTCTACTGTTTCCGAGTCATCAGAAGAAAAAGTAGTGAGCGCACCTTCAAACATTCAATTATTAAGAGATTACAAAAGTCTTTTGGATGATGGAATAATCACTCAAGAAGAATTTGACCAAAAAAAGAAGGAGCTACTCTAGCAAACTTCTCTTCCTTTAGCTTATCACCTTAAACTTAGTTTGTTTTTACTAAACTATTGACTCAACTATAAATAACAAAAAAACTCCCTAATCGTTGATAATAGGGAGTTTTTCATCTATGCCGGCTATAGGAGTCGAACCTACGACCTACGCGTTACGAGTGCGTTGCTCTACCAACTGAGCTAAGCCGGCTGATTAATTAGGTCTATAAGAAGTATAAGACTAATCAATTTATTTGTAAAGAGTCATTTTTTGATGTCTAAAATTTTATTTAGCTCCTAGGTTTACAGACTATTGTAACCGTCGATTTCGTTAATAATCTCATTAATAACTACTCTTAAGCGACAAAAATACTCAGCTATCATCATAACTTAAATAAAAATTACCTTTTAGATAATAAATACTTCATAACTTTAAGGTAAACTACTGTTAGACTCAACTGCGTTATCTAGTTTCCAAAGGAGATGAATTCATGAAAACTGTCAAAAAATGGTTAATTGCGTTAATTGCTGTTGGTATTATTTACGGAGGCGTCGTTTTTGGTTTAATCGTCAGTGCCGCAAAAGAAGAACCGCAACAAGATGCTGATTCGCTGATTATTTTAGGCGCCCAAGTACGGGGAACCCCTGCAAAACCAAGTCCGGTGCTAAAAGAACGGTTAGACACCGCCTTAACTTACATTGAGGCAAACCCTAATACCCAAATAGTGGTCTGTGGTGGCCAAGGGAATGACGAATCCGATTCGGAAGCCAATGTCATGGCCGACTATTTAATCGCTCACGGTGTTCCTGATGAGCGTATTATTAGAGAAGATGACTCCACACGGACAATGGAAAACTTAATGAATGCAGAACACGAAACCACCTTAGGCAACACTGTTATTGTCTCAAATGATTTCCATATTTATCGGGCGAAAATGCTGGCGAAACGAATTGGCATTAAAGAGGTTAGTGGGCTTGCCGCTAAATCAGAAACTTCTGCTAAGTATGTAACTTATGCTCGCGAAGTGATCGCTTTGGGTTATGGTTTGGTCTTCGACTGGTAAACAACTTTCTTCGGTAACTTACAGTCAAAAAAAGATTCTTACTTTTAGTGAGCATTTAATTTTACTTATGAATAGTAAGCATATATACTGTAAAAGTAATCAAAAATTTCAGAAAAAAAACAAGGAACTAACATTTCTCTTTTGAGAATGCAGGACCTTTAATATGACGAGGAGAGTTTAATTATGACAACATTTATCGATGCACTAAAAAACAGACGTTCAATCTACGGGATTGGCAAAGACATCAACCTATCTGAGGCTGAATTAGAAAACTTAATCCAAACTGCTGTAAAAGAAAGCCCATCTTCTTTTAACTCACAAACGTCACGTGTGGTTATTCTTTTAGATGACGCTCATGCTAAACTATGGTCGATTGTTGAAAACACATTAAAACCATTAACACCAGCAGAAGCATTTCCAAGTACCCAAGCAAAACTAGCAAGTTTTGCTGCTGGTAAAGGTACCATTTTATTCTTTGAAGACACTGATGTTGTGAAATCATTGCAAGATCAATTCGCGTTATATGCAGATAATTTCCCAATCTGGTCTGACCAAAGTACTGGGATTGCGCAACATTCTGTATGGGTGGCTTTAGCAGAAAAAAATATCGGCGCGAGCTTACAACATTACAACCCAATCATCGATGCTGAAGTTGCCTCAACTTGGGATATTCCAGCTAACTGGAAATTAACAGCTCAAATGCCTTTTGGTTCTGTTGAAGCGACTGCTGGTGAAAAAGAATACATGGACGACAGCGCTCGTTTCCGCACAATTAAATAATCAGCTGACTCTCTTTACATAGAACCAGCGAAAAGAAGGATTACCAACTGATTTAGCTGGTAATCCTTCTTTTTATTTAAAGATAGCAAATGAGACGACACTGCCCTGATCACAGGACTTAAAGCCATGTTTCTCATAAAAGGCCCGAACCTTAGGCCCGTCTTCGGTCATAAGGACGAATTGACGAACCCCTTGATACGCAGCCAACATCTTTTCCATCAACTTAGAACCAATTCCTTGATCGTGATAATCAGGATGTACTAGAATGTCTTGTATATAGATAATGGTTTGGCCATCGCCTACTACTCGAATCAAGCCAATCAGCCGTTGGTTGTGCCAGGCTGTCATGACTTTCAAAGACTGGGCAATTCCTTTTATTAAGGTTTCAGGATTGTTCGTGTAAGCACTCCAGCCCACGCTCTTGTAAAGGGTCAATAATTGCAGGTTCTCAATCTTCTTTTCTTCTCTAAATTGATACATCATGTGACTCACCTACTACAATATAACCTGCCTCATCCATTTCAATTTTTTTTCCTTGGAATTTCTTGGCATTTTCTACGTATGCCTCAGCATTTTGCGTAATCCCCGCAATTTCTTCAGCTGTTAAATGGCGGACAAATCTCGCGGGGCTTCCCATCACCAAGGAATTAGCCGGTATCTCCTTATTTTCTGTGACTAAAGAGTTAGCGCCAATAATCGTATTTTCACCAATTACGGCATTGTTCATCACTGTTGCCCCCATTCCCACCAAGACGTTGTCATTAATGCGGCATCCGTGGATGATACAATTATGACCGATTGTGACATGTTTTCCCACAATAGTCGGACTCTTAATATCCACATGTACAACAGCCCCATCTTGAATATTAGATCCTTCACCGATTTCTATTTCATTATAGTCGCCTCTTAAAACAGCTTGGAACCAAACGCTACTTGTAGCCGCTAGTTTAACTTTTCCAACGATGTCGGCGCTTTTAGCAACAAAAATTGAGTGTTCATTCATCTTGTTTCTCTCCTTTTAACGGGTAATTAAGGTGACAAAATTTGGTTGTTGCGTCAATGGTAACTCTTCTTGGCCAATGACTAAGGCTTGTTTAATATCATTTGTCCGAATGGCGAACAAACTATTAGAGCCTTTTAGTGAGACACTCAAAAATTTCTTAGTGTTAAGTTCATCGACTAAAGCCGAAAACAGTACGCTAACGCTTTCCTGAGACTCACCTTCAACATAATACTTTTCGTTATCATTCGTCAACATTTCGATATAGATCATTAAATTCCTCTTTTCTGATTGTCACTCTATCTTATCACATAAGTCCGACAACCAAGAATAATTCTTGTCTCCTAACAAAAAGAAGTCACTTAATTGAAATGGTAACGACAATAGCTTTAATTCTTTACCATTTATTGGGACTCCATAAGGTACCGTCTAACTCGCCTTCTAATTGCTCTTGGCGGTGCTCTTGCTCTTTCACCAGCTCAATGGCTGATAAAAACAAGGCTTTTTGTTTATAGTCCCGACTAGCTATTGCCAAGTCTGTCAGTTCCCTAATCAGCCAATTCGTTGTTTCCATTTTCCATCCTCTTTTCTAAAACTCTGCTAAGGTGTCTTTCAAATCAGCTAAGACTTCCTGTCGGTCCTTTAAATCAACTGCAATAGCTTCAATTTTATCACTTAATTCCATTGGTAAACTTTCCAGATTAGTAGTTCTCAATTCATTAACCAGCCAGTTTGTGCGATGCTCAAGTGATGCTGGCTGACGTCCAGTCAGGTAGTACTGATAATCAATTAGTAACTGTTTCCTTTTTGCTTCTGATTGATAAGCGAACTGATGAATCCCAAAGCATGGCAAATAGATCATCTCCATATGACGTGCAATTGCTTGATACGGGCGAGTCAACTCATCCATTGTATAGGCCTCACGTCCGCCAGCTTGGTACTCCTTCTCACTAACACCAACTGACAAAACGAGACCAAATTCTTTTCCTTTTAAAATAGTGCCCTGCTGTCGGTAAAAATCTTCTCCACCAAAAACCACATCTTGCCATTCTTTCAACAAGGATGGTGAGCTATACCAATAAAAAGGGAACTGAAAAATAATGCGCTGATGTCTTTTTAAGAGCTCATGTTCGGCTTGAGGGTCAATTTTACCATCTGGGTATTGACTCTCCAAATGATGAACCGTTACCTGTTCATAAGCTTCAACAGCATTGATCAAAAATTGCTGGCTACCCGATTCACTTAAATTGGGATGTGATAAAATTACTAATGTATTCACGGTAAACCTCCTGATTGTTTTTCACATTTCGAATAGAACTATTATAACTCACTTTAGTTGCCCGATGATACTCTTCCGCTTATGAAAAGCGCGATAAATTAAGATAACTATGATTATTTGCATATTTACATAACACTATAGATTAAAGGAACCTTTTATACTATAATTAAGTGTTGTCTAGGACAGAAAAAGGGTAAATCATTTACCATTCCCTCTTTTTCTGTCAACGACAAATAACCTCACTTGGAGGTTGCCACGTTTATTTTTTACATAGAAATAGGCCCAGCAGGATTTTTTAACGTCATACGCTTCTTGATCGAGTCTCTAACGTCTTCACGATCGCCTTTATGTTAAACCTGCCAGACCATATTCTGTTAATAAGGAGTTGCTCAAATTCCCACATCCTTTTTTATTTTGAAATCATCTAGATTCCTATAAACAAACACCGGCTTTTGCCTTGGATTGTTTGCTCTGACAGCCACCGCATCTGAACGACTTGGTTTCTTCTAACTGCCCTTTAGGGAATTTCTATGACTCCTTATAGTTAATTTATACCATCTTTCGTAAAAAAACGCAAGCGTTTACACTTGGTTTTTTTAGTAAATCAACAGCAATTTAGACTCAAACATGTTACAATTAATATCTTGCCTCTGGCAATAAAGATAGTAAGTAGGTGTTGTAAAATGACAATCAATCAATTTATCGATTATATTGAAAATCTTTTGACAAGCAAAGAGTCTTTTTATGTCAAAGCCATGGATGACCAACTGGCAAGAAATTCGCGACGAGCTCCAGCAAAACGTTGGAATGAAGTTAAAATGACACGTGTTATAGATAAACAATGGAAAGAATTACTGACAAATATTTATAATCAGATTCGTCCAAAAGTAAAAAAAACTTCTGAAGCTGAAGAGGGCTGGATTGAGTATATTGCTCAAGATGAGTTCGTTGATTCAATCAATGAATCCATTTACGAAATTGAATTCGAATAAAAAGCATTCCGAAACTGATTCGGAATGCTTTTTTAACCCCCTGTTCCTTTTTTCAATTCTCTTAATGGGGCTCTTGTGCTATGATTAAGGCAAATAGAAAGTTTTAAACCTTTCTAACAACGATAATTTATTAGGGAAACGAGGTTTTTTTATGAAAAAAGTAACAGTATTATCCGTCTTGATTTTAGGGGTATTAGCTTTAAGCGCCTGTTCCAATAATAAAGGGAAAGAAAAGGTGGAAGTCAAGCCAGCTAAAGTTGAAAACACAAAAAAATCGAGTACCAAAAGTTCTACCACTCAGTCTGAGAAAAAAACTGAAAAAGAAGTGGAGACCAAAGGCGTTATCTCTCGGGCCGATTTTGATACCAACTGGTCTGAAGAGTGGCACGGTTTAACGACGACCATTACTAACGTCTCGATTGTTAAAATGGAAGCTGAGACCATGGCTCAATCAGGTCTCAAAGGAGAAGGCATGGTTGCTCTTAAGTTTGTGTTAGAAAACTTTGGGGAGGCCGATCTTAGTAGTTACCCTGATCAAGCGACTTTAGTGATTGACGGCCAACAAGTTGAATCCAACATGGCAGTTAGCGACAGTGTTGGCGGTGAAATTTTGACTGGTGTCAAAAAAGAAGGAGCTGTTATCTTTGACGTCCCGACATTAACCGACCCAACAGCTATTTCTGAAATAAGAGTTAAATGGCAATCCTCTGATACTCAATCAGACGACCTAGACGATATGTTTAAAGATAACGATATAACCATTACATTGAAATAACTAAACACAAAAAAGCTTTCCTCGGAAAGCTTTTTTGTGTTTAGTTATTTACAGACGTTCTTCTAGTTCTTTTTGAAGATCTTCAAAGCCAGGTTTACCTAAAAGAGCAAACATGTTCTTTTTGTAAGCTTCAACACCTGGTTGATCAAATGGATTAACACCATTTAAATAGCCTGAAATTCCGACAGCAATTTCAAAGAAATACATTAAGTAACCTAAAGTAAAGGCATCTGTTTCAGGAATTGTCACTACAAAGTTTGGTACATCGCCATCCGTATGAGCTAAAAGTGTTCCTTGGAAAGCTTTAGTATTAACGAAATCGATGTCTTTTCCTTGTAAGTAGCCCAAACCGTCTAAATCTTGTTCCAATTCAGGAATGGTTAGATTGTGGCGCGGTTTGTCCACCTTAATGACTGTTTCAAAAATATTGCGGCGACCTTCTTGAATGTATTGACCTAATGAATGCAGGTCAGTCGAGAAGTTAGCACTTGATGGGTAAATACCTTTTTGATCTTTCCCTTCAGATTCGCCGAATAATTGTTTCCACCACTCAGAAAAGTATTGCAAGCCTGGTTCGTAGTTAATTAACAACTCAGTCACTTTACCTTTACGGTATAACACGTTTCTTAAAGCGGCATATTGATAGGCTTCGTTTTCTGCTAATTGATCACTGCTATAAGCCTCACGTGCTGCAGCTGCACCTTCCATTAAGCCATCGATATCTGCCCCACTAGCAGCAATCGGCAATAGTCCTACAGCTGTTAAGACAGAGAATCGTCCGCCAACATCATCAGGAATAACAAATGTTTCCCATTTTTCAGCGTCTGCTTCAACTTTAACAGCACCTTTTGCTTTATCAGTTGTAGCATAAATGCGTTTGTTAGCTTCTTCTTGGCCATATTTTTTGACTAACATTTCTTTAAAGATACGGAAAGCAATCGCGGGCTCAGTAGTTGTACCTGATTTAGAAATAACATTTACTGAAAAATCACGGTCACCAATGATGTGAATCAAATCTGCTAAGTAAGAAGAGCTAATGCTGTTTCCTGCAAAGAAAATTTGTGGTGCTTTACGCTCTGAACTATCAAGTAAGTTGTAGAATGAATGATTCAGAAAATCCAAGGCTGCCTTAGCCCCTAAATATGAACCACCTATACCAATAACAACTAATACTTCCGAATCGCTTTGGATTTTAGCTGCGGCTTGTTTAATGCGAGCAAACTCAGCTTTGTCATAGTTGACAGGTAAATCAATCCAACCTAAATACTCATTGCCGGCTCCAGTTCCTTCTCTTAACTCTTTGTGGGCAGCTGAAACTGCGTTCTGCATATACCCTAACTCGTGCTCCCCAATATAAGAACCGATTTTAGAATAGTCAAAATGAATGTGTGACATTTTACATCCTCCTTCAAGGTTTTTAACTGATTGTTCATTACCTCTATACTTTACGTTTTTTTCAACCATTTTTCAAGTAAACAAGCAAAGTTCTCTGCAAAAACTTTGAAATTAACTAAAAATTCAAAAAAAAACGACTCTTATAGAAAAATAAGAGTCGTTCACCATTTTTATTCTATACCAATCCTTGGCTGATCATCGCTTCCGCAACTTTTGCAAAGCCAGCAATATTGGCTCCAGATAATAAATCGCCTTCTGTCGCATATTCCTTAGCTGTATCGCGACATGCTTCATAAATGCGTTTCATAATATCGTCTAACTCTGAATCAACTTTTTCAAATGTCCAAGGTAAACGTTGTGAGTTTTGAGCCATTTCAAGAGCTGACACAGCTACACCACCTGCATTAGCCGCTTTACCTGGACAATAGACTACACCATTTTTCTCAAATACCGCTACTGCGTCTAAAGTACTCGGCATGTTGGCACCTTCGGCAACAATTTTAGCGCCGCTCTTAACAAGAACTTCGGCAAATTCAGCACTAATTTCATTTTGTGTCGCACATGGTAGCGCAATATCATAGGCATCAGAATAACTCCAAACAGATTTGCCTTCAAAGTAAGTCGCATTTGGTCTTTCAGCTGCATAAGCAGATAGACGTTCACGTTTCACTTCTTTGACTTCTTTTAATAACGCCACGTCAATGCCATCAGCATCGTAAACATAACCACTTGAGTCAGAACAAGTAATGGCTGTCGCCCCAAGTTCCTGAGCTTTTTGAATAGCATAAATGGCCACGTTTCCGCTACCAGATACGACTACTTTTTTGCCCTCAAATGAATCATTCTGGTCTTTAAGTAAGTGTTTCACGTAGTATACCAAACCATAACCAGTCGCTTCAGTACGAGCCAAGCTACCCCAGTAAGATAAAGGTTTCCCAGTCAAAACACCTGAGTGATGACCATTTAACCGTTTGTATTGGCCAAATAAATATCCAATTTCACGTCCGCCGACCCCGATATCACCCGCTGGTACATCAACATCCGGACCAATATATTTTTGTAATTCAGTCATGAAGCTTTGACAGAATCGCATAATTTCTGGATCAGATTTGCCTTTAGGATCAAAATCACTACCACCTTTACCACCACCAATTGGCAGGCCGGTTAGGCTGTTTTTGAAAATTTGTTCAAATGCTAAAAATTTCAAGACACTTTCTGTTACAGTTGGATGAAGCCTTAGTCCGCCTTTGTAAGGGCCAAGGGCTGAGTTATATTGGATACGAAAAGCACGATTGACTTTCCAATTTCCTTTATCATCTTGCCATGGCACTCTAAATTGAACAATTCGTTCAGGTTCCAAGAGTATCTCAAGTACGTTAGATTCTACAATTGCTGGATTTTTCTCCAAGTAAGGTGCAATGGTCGGTAGAAATTCATGGATTGCTTGTAAGTATTCCTTTTGACCTGCATTCTTTTCTTCCATCTTTGCTGTTAAACTGTCCAAATATTTCCCGATATTCGTCATTCAAACACCTCCATTTAATATGTCACCAAGTATAGCTCAATTTTTTTCAAAAAAAAAGGAAAAATGATTAATTTTCTAAATTTTCTGAAAACCTTACAGTTTTCAATTTATTGGAAAACTGTGGTAAACTAAGGCTGAAACGGAGGAATATCTTTATGACAAAAGACGTTATTGTAATCGGTGCTGGCACCAGTGGTATGATGGCTGCTATCTCGGCTGCTGAAAATGGCGCCCGTACTTTATTAATTGAAAAAAACAAACGAGTTGGAAAAAAACTCCTATTAACTGGTGGTGGTCGTTGTAACGTGACCAACAATCGCCCAGCTGAAGATATCATTCAACACATTCCTGGAAATGGCAAGTTTCTTTATAGTGCTTTTTCCCAGTTTGATAACTTACAAATCATGGCTTTTTTTGAAGAAAATGGTGTTTCTCTTAAAGAGGAGGACCACGGTCGGATGTTCCCTGTCAGCAATCGTTCTAAAACCATCGTTGATTGCCTGACAGCTAAATTGACGGAGCTTGGCGTGGAAATCTTAACAGAAGAGACCGTTAAACGCTTATTGATTGAAGATGGACGAATCGTCGGTGTGCAGTTAACTTCCGGAGATCGTCACGTTGCCCCTTGCGTTGTGGTTTCCACAGGTGGGCAAACTTATTCCTATACAGGGTCGACTGGCGATGGCTATCGTTTTGCTAAAAAGGCCAATCATACGGTGACTCCTCTTTATCCGACTGAATCGCCTTTAAAATCCAGTGAGCCCTTTATTCAGAAAAAAGTTCTTCAAGGTCTGGCCTTGCAGGATGTGACTCTCAGTGTCTTGAACGAAAAAGGAAAAGCTATTGTCAGTCATGAAATGGATTTGCTTTTCACTCACTTTGGGATTTCTGGCCCGGCTGCTCTTCGCTGTAGTATGTTTGTCAATCAGGAACTCCGTTCGCGCAATAGTGTCACCGTCACCTTAGATGCTATGCCACAAAAAAGCTGGCAGGATGTTGTGAAGGCCATTGAAAAAAGACAGATTGAACAGGAACAAAAATCCATAAAAAATGGCTTGAAAAATCTACTACCTGAACGTTATTTAGAGTTCTTACTCATAGAAGCTAAGATCGATTCCAGCCTACCACTTAAACAATTTGATCAAAAGGATATTGAACGTTTTGCTAAACTAATCAAAGATTTCCGTTTAGAAATTAACGGCACTTATCCTATCGATAAATCTTTTGTGACGGGAGGTGGAATTTCCTTAAAAGAAATTCAACCAAAATCACTGGAAAGTAAATTAATCGACGGTCTTTTCTTTACGGGAGAAGTCCTTGATATTAATGGCTACACAGGCGGTTACAATATCACAGCTGCTTTTGTTACAGGTTATGTGGCGGGTAAACACGCGGCTGAAATCGCCAGTTATTATCAGTATTAGCTAAATTTTGTAGTTCCTCTCATCTTGTTATATAATAAAGAAGCATTAGATTATGATTGTGGAGGGGTTTAAATGTTCCAACAAAAGAAAATTTACAAAACGTTAGAAAATCGTCAATTTACTTCTGAAAGCTTGCTAAAAGAACTTGCTGACATGAAAGAATTTAAGTTTGATAATGTCTCTTACACAGGCCTTAATTTAAATTTAGACATGTTAATGACCCAAAATATTCGCGATGAACAGTTCCAATTAGTTGATACACAACATGGTTTAGCTAAGAAAGCCTATCGTGCTTGGCAAGCTGATCTCAGTTTAGCCATTAATATTTACAATGCTTTCGCTGATTATACCAAAGAACACTTTGACTATTATTTAGCTGAGTCTAAAAAATATCAAGAAGAGACTGGTCACAGTAACTCCTCTGCCCAGTACAAAGATTATTTTGAGCAAGGTAATTCCATGTATTTTCACGATGTGTTACACAGTGTCTTTAACATCTCTCGTCGCCTTGATTTATCGATTGAAGACTTTGAAGAGGCTTTAGCCACAGATAATGAAAAAGCATCGGATTATCCCCTACCAGAGAAAAAAGTATTTGAGCGTCGCTAATCAAGTAGCGCAGACAAGTATCACAAAGCTCTTCTTTTACTTAAAATTAAAAATACTGCCAAATCAAGGTTTTCGTTTCCTTGATTTGGCAGTATTTCATTTATTTAAGAGTATTTCTCATATCACTTGTTAGTATTGTTTCCGATAAACATACTGCTGACCAAGTGGTCCATTTAATCGTTTGCCAGTGTCCTCAAAACCAATTTCTCGATACAAGGTCTGGGCAAGCACATTTTGATGATTGACAGCCAGTACGATTTCATCACATTCAGGAAATTCTAATGGAAGAAACGTTTCTAAAGCCTGCATGCCTGCTTTGCCCAGCCCTCTTCCCCGATATCGTTCATCTGTTGATAACGTTCGCAGTAACAGTGCCTTTGAATTGTTGCTAAAGGCTTCTGCTGCTGGGTAGCCATTTAAACAAAAGAACCCTACCACTGTTTCTTCCTTACAAATAAACAGAGGAAACAGTTGCTGATCCTCGTCTAATTCTTTGACTTTTTCTTTTGGATGAGCAGTGAATCGATCATTGATTAAGTGATAGTTCTCTAAAACGTGTTGGTCCTTTTGAGGGTTATATCTTCTAAGTGATACTTGCTCGTTCATTGTTAACCTCCCTAATACTTAAATCAATTACAGATAAGAATCTTAATCTCCTCCTTTACTCAGCCACAATAGGCACAAACTGCCCCTTAACCAATCCTGCTAAATCATTGGCAGCAATGCCCATCTGCAGACCTCTTTTTCCAGCTGATACATGGATTGTCCCCTTTTCCAACGCTTGTTGATCAATGTAGGTGGGAAACAATTTCTTCATGCCAACTGGAGAACAGCCTCCCCGAATATAGCCAGTTGTCTGCTCAAGGTCCTTTAAGGGCAGCATCTCCATTTTTTTATTGCCGCTGACTTTTGCTAAAGCTTTTAAATCCAATTCCTGATTTCCTGGAATAACAGCCACCACGGGCCCGGTTTTATTGCCAACAGTCAATAGCGTTTTGAAGACAGTGCTGACGTCTATCCCCAAGTTATTAGCTGCTGTAACGGCATCAACATGGCCATCATGCCATTCGTATTCTCGCTCAGTATAAGCTATCATATGTTGTTCAACTATGCGTATAGCATTGGTCTTTTGGATTTTCTTTTTAGGCACAGTCTTCATCCCTTCCTTTTGATCAGCCTCACTTGGATTTCTGTTAAATAACTTCGTAGATTAACACTTTCAAATAATTGCCTTCTTTATAGTTAGGATTAATCACAAAATCGTCAGGCAAGCGATGAGTTGCCAGTCGCTTAAACTGCCTTCCCTGATTTCCTAGAGCCTCTTCCACCATTTTTCGGTACTTATCAAAGCTAACGTTGGCCGCATTGGTAGAAGCGATTAAAATGCCCTTTTTCACCAATAATCCGGCAACTTCCTCCACTAAATCACCATAGTTTTGTGCAACGGAGAAATTCCGCTTTTTACTGCGGGCAAAACTTGGCGGGTCCAAAATAATCATGTCAAAGCTTAATTTTTTACGTTTAGCATAGTTGAAGTACTCAAAAACATCCATGACAACAATTTTATTGTTGTCGAGAGAAAGGCCATTAACCTCGAACATCTCCTTAGTTTTAGGTAAACTCCGCTTGGCTAAATCCACACTAACAGTACTGGCAGAGCCACCCATGGCTGCTGCTACAGAAAAAGCCCCGGTATAACTGAAGGTGTTCAAGACATTTAAGCCTAAGGCAAGGCCGTCAACCAATCGACCTCGAACATCTTTCTGATCTAAAAAGATCCCCGTCATCATGCCATCATCTAGATAAGTCGCAAAAGTGATCCCATTTTCTTTAACTAACAAGGGAGTCGGCGCTTCTTTTCCCCATATATGCTGACTATCAGGCAGACTTGCCAAATCAAAACGATTTTTTTCATATGCTCCAATAATAAATGGTGTTTCCGCTAAAAAAGCATCGATTATCGCCTCTTTCAGTTGATAAATACTCGTGTTATACCAAGAGAACAAAGCAAAGTCTTCATAAACATCGATGGTCACACCTCCCAGACCGTCTCCCTCCCCATTAAATAATCGGTAAGCTGTTGTTAATTGGCTATCAATCTGACGTTTTACCAAGGCTTCCGCAAATAATCGTCGGAAAAATGTCTGATTAATTTTCTCCTGTTCATTCTGGCTTAATAACCAACCACACCCTTTATTTTGTTTCCCTAAATAACCTGATCCCAGAAATTCTCCTTGTGAGCCGATAAATTGCACCAAGCCTTCAACGGTTTCATCTGCGGAATTTACTAGGTCTTGGCTGACAATTAAAGGGTATCCCTTCTTCAGTTGTTGTGCCGCTCGTTTTGTTACCTTGACTTTTTTCATTATTTTTCTCATTTCTTATATAAATTTCTTCACACTTTTTTAGTATCATTATCTTAATGACTATTCTAACATAATTATGCAAGATAGCTCTTGTAAAATATGCTGAATCTGTGAATTGAGCTTAAATTCTTTTGCTGTCGACATTTTTTTACAGCCCGATACATTGAGTTAAATTAATGGTTATCTTCATTTCCTAAACCTGAATTTTTTCTTAACATTTTCATGAAAATGATACAAATTGACTTTTGGCTAGTATACTTGGTAAAATAGAGAGTATGGGTTATTGTACCCCGTACTTAAAACGCATTTCCGCACAGGTTATTAGCTTAATATGACCACTGTCAAAGGTCCCAGCTTTTCCTGCTGATCAAATGCTAACTAAATTTACTTAATTATTTTCACCTTTAAAATTGAAAGGAAGTTTTTACATTGAAAAAATCGCATTACCCTAATTGGTTAAATTCGCGTATGGGGTTCTTTGCTCTTCTGGTCATCCTGACCTGGGCTAAAAGTATCTTTGCTTATCTGATTGATTTTAATTTAGGACTGGAAGATGCGTTCCAATACTTAATATTATTCATCAACCCCTTTGCGACAACTATCTTTATGTTATCTGCAGCTTTATATATTAAGAAAACCAAGGGCTCCTACATTACGATGATGGTTCTTTATTCCCTGCTGACCTTGTTGTTGTTCTCCAATGTCATTTACTATCGTGAGTTCACTGACTTTATTACCATTAACACCATGCTAGGTGCTGGTAAAGTTGCCTCTGGTCTAGGAGAAAGTGCCTTGCGCTTGTTCAGACCCTATGACATTCTTTACGTGATCGATATTATCGTTCTGATCGTTTTACTGGCCACTAAAAAAATTAAAATGAGTACGACACCTATTCGCGCTCGCTGGGCTTTTGCTATGACAGCAATGTCCTTCTTATTGTTTGCTGGTAACTTGTCATTAGCAGAAATGAGTCGTTCCGAATTACTTAAACGAACCTTCTCCCGTAACCATATTGTTAAATATTTAGGCTTAAATGTCTTTACGGTATACGATGGTGTTCAAACTTACAAAGCCAATCAAAACCGTGCTCAAGCAAGTGAAAATGATGTGGTAAGCATCAAAGAATACGTTGACCAGCATCACGCAGCTCCTAACGCCGACAAATTTGGCATTGCTAAAGGTCGAAACGTCATCTACATTCACTTGGAAAGTCTGCAACAATTTATGATTGACTATAAGTTAAAAGATGAAAATGGTGTTGAGCATGAAGTCACACCATTCTTAAATAGTTTATTTCACGCTCAAGATACCTTTAGTTTTGAAAATTCCTTCCATCAGGTAAAAGCTGGTAAAACTAGTGATGCTGAAACCTTGTTGGAAAACTCATTTTTCGGACTGGATCAAGGTCCCTTGTTCACACAGTTAGGTGATAAAAATACTTTCCAAGCTGCTCCAGCTATTTTAGGTCAGGAAGCAGGCTATACCAGCGCTGTTTTCCACGGTAATGCCGGAACATTCTGGAATCGTAATGAAACTTACAAACGATTTGGTTATAATTATTTCTTTGACGCTAGTTACTATGATGTTAATGAAAATAATTCATTCCAGTATGGTTTGCATGACAAACCATTTTTCCAACAATCAGTGCAATATCTGGAACATCTGCAACAACCTTTTTACACAAAAATGATTGCTGTCTCAAATCATTATCCTTACTCTGAATTTAAAGACGATGAAGCTGGTTTCCCAATGGCGAACACCAAAGATTCAACCATCAATGGCTACTTCGCAACAGCTAATTACCTTGATAAATCTGTTGAAGAATTTTTCAATTATTTAAAAGCAAGTGGATTATATGACAATTCGATGATCGTCTTGTATGGTGATCACTACGGCGTCTCTGATTCACGTAATACGGAGTTAGCGGAATTACTTGGACAGGATCCTACTACATGGAGCAACTTTGACAATGCTCAAATGCAGCGTGTACCATTGATGTTCCATATACCTGGTAGAACAGATGGCGGCATTCAATCAACTTATGGTGGCCAAGTGGATGTCTTACCGACCTTACTAGGTTTACTCGGCATCGACAACTCGAAGTATTTACAATTAGGACAAGACTTGTTTTCTAAAGAAAACGAGCAAATTGTCGCCTTTAGAAATGGTAATTTCCTTACACCTAAATACACGGTTCTTGGTGACAAAATCTACCTTAACGCAACTAAAGAATTAGTCGAAGAACCTGGGGAAGAGTTAACTCAGGAAATCGATGCTTTACGTGAAAAAGTACAACTTCAGTTAAAAACCTCTGATGCTATGACCAATGGTGACTTGCTTCGCTACTACGATAGTGGCTTGAAAGAAGTCGTGCCAGAGGACTATAACTACAAAGGTCAGTTGGAACAAATTGAATCGATTGAAAAAGAAAAAGGTGCTGCTTCGACTAGTGTTTACAGTAAACACAATGGTAAATCAACCGTTGATTTATATGAAACGAAAACCTATAAAGAGTATCATCCAGATGCAACCGATCAATCAACCACCACTTCTACTGAAGTCAAAAAATAATTATCTAAGCAACGAATCACATAAGATTCGTTGCTTTTTTGCACTTTATCCTTTTTTTTTCATATATTTTTCACATGTATTCTCTATACTATAGATATAAGGTTACCTTTTATACTGGCGAAATGGAGATGAGCGAAATTAAGAATGTATTTTCCAGCATTACCTATTACAAAAAATACAACATTATTTTATTTATCTTTTTCTCCATGGCTTTATTATGTCTCACTTGCCTCGTTGTCTTAGATGCCACGCGAGAAATAAAAGTTAACGAGATTTCAGCACGTTGGGATATTATCTATAAATTTTTACCAGAAATGAAGGCCAATGGCTTTGAAACCTTTTCTGCCGCAAGTCAAGCACTTAAATCACGGTATCACCTCTTTACCAAATTAGTTGTGGCGGGGATCAGCTTATTGTTGATGCTCCTAACAGGAACACTGCTAATTAAACGAAGACGTGATATTAACTCTTTGTTAAATTTAGGCATTAAGAAATGGCGAGTGATTTTTCAATTGGTCGTGGAAGCTCTCTTTCCGATTATCTTTAGTTTTTTTGCCATCTTAGCCTTGTTGTTAATTTTTCAATCGAGTTTTAAAACAGCAACCGTCTCCATCAATGATCGCTTGTTCAATGCAGAGTTGCCTTATGACTTGACTTTTAATACCCAACACACGACAGCAATCGAACCTAGTGAAGATAAGGAAAATGTACTGTTACCTTTCAACGAACAATCTTTTTATTTTGTTGAAGCCAGTGGCAAAACCTTTTCATACCACAATGTATTTTCAGTTGTTTCTCTTAGTTTTATTTTTTTATTAATGTTGAGTTTTTTAGCAGTGACTTTAACAACGGCTTTCCTGGTTAACTTTTTAGCTCAAAGGATGTACTACTAAAGGTGGTGTTTTAATGGAACAACAAGTTGATTATTGCGAATATAATCTACCTCCAGAACAACTGTTTACGTTGCTTTATCTGGAGTCAAGTGCCAAACACGGTGCAGAAAAAAAGAAGAAGAAACTCTCAGCGACATTTGATAACTTCTATTATATCGGGCACAACAATTCTCTTTTACCCTTTCTTACAATTGAGGAAAACATGATGCTTGGCATCCCCAAAAAAGAACTGGTATCTTATCAAAACAAGCTGGAACAATGGGGACATTACTTCAAATTGAAACCAACTATTGGTGCTTTACGACCTGATGGGATTACTCCAGAAACCTGTATGTTGATTCACTTAGTCCGAGCTTTTGCCATGGAAAGAGAACTAGTCTTTATCGACGAAGTGGCTTTAGATTTGTCCCATGAGTTTGTCGACACCTTAATCCCTACTTTAATCAATTTAGCTAATGACCAGAAGATGTCCATTATTTTTGTGACAGATCGTATGGAGTTAATTGAAAAATACCCTCAACGGTCACTAATTTTGGACGATAATCAAACGCTTTGACTTCGGTCTCAGCGTTTTTTTTGCACAATAAAAGGCCCAAAGCTTATAAAAGCTCTGGGCCTTTTATGCCGATTTGCATACTGTTGCTAAACGGTCTTACGTTTCCTTCTTACCATCACAATCCCTCCAACTATTCCTGCACCTATGACAGTAGCAAATAAATCAGATTGATTGCCCGCTTGAGGTAAGTCCCCCCGCCCCTTTTTACTTGAGATAGGCGTCACAGGTTTAATTGGCTCGTTGTATTTGGTTACTTGGACAGCTGACAAGTGATTTTCTTTAACAACTTCTTCAGCCTCAGCCTTTATCTTGAAGGCGGCTGGTTTAGAATCTAAACGATAACCTGTTGGTGCCTTCGTTTCGATAAAAGCGTAATCCCCTGGTGCCAAGTTTTTAACCATAATACGCCCATTGGCATCTGTTATCAGCTCTTGATTAACTACTTCTCCAGCAGCCGTCACTAAGGTAAATTCAGCACCTTCAAGGGATTTCATCGTTCCAGTCGCTTTCTTCGTCAAGATTACGGAGCCTTGAAGATTAACAGCATCCACAGTGACACTCTCTGGTTTCTGACTATTTTCGGTTGCAATCGTAAACGTGAATTTATTGGCCGATAAGACATAACCCACAGGTGCTTTGGTTTCTTTAAAGTAATAGATTCCTGGAGCTAAATCAGTCACTGTAATCATCCCCTGCGCATCGGAAACTAACTCTTTTGCGATTAAGGTATCCTTGCCTTTATTTTGCAAATACAGGCTAAATTCAGCGCCCGCCAAGACCTTCTCTTGATCATCAACTTTTTTTAGTGAGACTGATCCCTGATAGTTAATGAGACGTAAGTTATTAATATCTGCATGCCCATCCTGGCTTTCTCCCTCAATGGTAAATGTTACCTTCTCAGTGTTAATTAAATAACCACTCGGAGCCTTTGTTTCTAAGAAATAGTATGTACCAGGTGCTAGGTTTTCAGCTTTTACTCGTCCTTCAGAATCAGATGTTAACTCCTTTTGAATGACTTGTCCTTGTCCGTCTACAAGATTAAAGACAGCTCCTTGAAGCCCCTCTCCTTCTTGATTGCTTTTGATTAGTTCAGCTGTTCCTTGGTAGTTTTCAAAGACCAACTCTTTATTTAGCCTATAAGCATTCTCAGGTCGATTTTCAGCCCTTGAACCAATTTCAAACTCAATAGGTTCTAGTCGTTTAATAAAGCCAGCTGGAGCCAGTGTTTCTTCCAGTACGTAGTGACCTGGGGCTAAACCAGTTAACACGATGCTATCGGAATTTCTAGCCGTCACCACGTGGTCATTGACCAATTCTCTTGTTTGACCATCGACTTTACTCAATTTAAAGATAGCGTCTTTTAAGACACGGGTCTTTTCATTACCTGATACTTTCTTAAAGCTGATTGTCCCTTGATAATTGATCAGCTGTCCAGCGTTGAAGACTACAGGCTCTCCTTGAGCCTGATTAGAAATTGTCACTGGGATTGCTTTGGTATTTAAGATATACCCCCTTGGTGCCTCAGTTTCCACAAAAGCGTAGTTACCTGGGGCTAGACCTTCGACTGTTACTAATCCTTTTTCATCAGAGACTAACCCTTCAACCACCAGAGCATCTTCGGCATCTCGATTGATCACCTTAAAGACTGCTCCTCCTAATGGTTGCCCAGCTTCTGTTACTTTTTCTAGTTGAGCCGATCCCTGATAATTAACCAAATTTGTCCCTTGTACAACTTCTGGTTGACCCTCATGACTTTCCGCCACTTCAACTTTTATTTTGTTGCTATTGATGAGATAGCCTTTAGGCGCTTGTGTTTCCTCAAAGAAATAAGTCCCTGGTGATAAATCTGTGGCGACTACGAGTCCTTGATTGTTTGTTTCCAACTTCTGGCGGATTTCATTTCCTTGACTATCAAGAAGTCTGAAGTGAGCCCCTGCTAACTCGTTCCCCTCTTTATCCACCTTTTTAAGTTGGGCAGCTCCCTGATAATTTGTTGCTTTTACGTTCACTTCTTCTGGTGCTTCTGATGCCTGATCACTAATAGTAAACCAGACTTTTTCCGTGTTTAAGAGATACCCCTTAGGAGCTACTTGCTCACTAAAGTAATAGTTACCTGGTGCCAAATCAGTCACTTGTATTTTTCCTGCTTGATTGGTAATTAAATCTTTTGCTGCCAATGTGCCATCTTCTCGATATAAGTTAAAGATGGCCTTTTCCAAAGGTTTATTTCTCTGATTCACCTTTGCTAATTCGACACGCCCTTGATAGTTAATCAATTGGCCCCCAAAGACCTCTAAAGGTCCTTTAAAGGCATTGTTGGCAATCTTAAAGGGAATAGCCGTCTCATTCAACATATACCCCTTAACCGCCTTAGTTTCAACAAAGGCATAGTTGCCTGGTGCTAAGTTAGCTACCTTGACAATTCCTTCTTGATTAGAGACCAGATTTTCTACAATCGTTTGTTGGTTTTCATTGATGACTTTAAAGACAGCTCCTGCTAATCCCTGTCCTTTTTGGTCGACTTTAGACAGTTGGGCTCTTCCTTGATAGTTAGCGAAATTACCTGCCATCACTAATGCCGGTTCCCCAATCGTTTCATTAACAATCGTGAATGGCAATCTTTCATCATTTAACAAGTGACCTGGGGCTGCTTTGGTTTCCGCAAAGAAATAGGTCCCCGGTGCTAATTTGTTTACCCTCACTAAGCCCTCGTCATTTGACACGAGACCACTTTGAATCACCTTACCGTCTATTGTCAGAACACTGAACTCGGCATCTGCTAATGTTCTGCCAACTTCATCGACCTTCACTAAAGCTGCTGATCCTTGGTAATTGGTGGCTGTAACTGTCAAGGTTTCAGGAACTTGACTAGCTTCTTTAGCAATACTAAAGCTAATTTTTTCGCCGTTGATTAAGTATCCAACCGGTGCTTTTGTCTCTTTAAAGTAGTATGTGCCTGGCGACAACTCACGGACACGAATTAACCCTTGCTCATTCGACACTAATTCTTTCGCAACCAATGTGTCTTCTGCTTTGTTTTGCTTGTACAAACTAAATTCAGCTTGCGCTAGCTTTTCTCCTACCGAATTTTGTTTTGTTAAGGCAACTGATCCTTGATAATTGGTTAACTCAAGTCCCGTCACGTCCACACGACCGCTGTCGCTGGTTTCCGAAATAATAAATGGAACTTCGTCCTTATTGAGCACGTAGCCAGCTGGTGCTTGTGTCTCTACAAATGCATAACTACCAGGTGCCAAATCAACGGCCCTAACAACGCCTTTGCTATCTGACAGGAGGCCTGTTTGAATTTCGTGACCTTGACTATCTAGGACGCTAAAGATGGCCCCGGCAAGCCCTTGACCATTGGCAGCCCGCTTAGTTAATTCCGCTGTTCCTTGATAATTCTCAAATAAGTCACTACCACTGCCGGCAAAAACACTAGCTGGTATGCCATTATTTTCAACTGCAACCTCAAATTCAAAGGTCTTAGTACGAGTGATAAACCCTTTTGGTGCTTTAATTTCTTTGATTTCATAATGACCTGGTGCCAAGCCTGTTAAATTAACAACTCCTGCTGAATCAGCCGTTAACACCCGTTTATCAACCTTCCCTCGATTGATATAACTCATCTCGAACTCAGCTCCTTTTAATCCATAGGTAGCTGAAGATGGGACTTGACTGCCGTTTACTTTTCTAAAACTAAATTTCCCTTGATAATTTTTTAAGTTTCCAGCCTTCACTATTTCCGGTTGTCCTTCTGCTGAGGCATCAATCGTAAACTCTTTTTCAAGTGTATTCAGGATATAACCCGCTGGCGCTTTTGTTTCAACAAACCCGTACTGACCAGGAGCTAAGCCAGTCACGGATACTAAACCATTTTCAGCCGATTGAAGGCCTTCACGAATGACCAAATCCAGACCGTCTTCGCCCTTTTTATCTTTACTGACAACCTTAAAGACTGCTCCAGATAATGGCTGACCACTTTCATCTTCTTTGATCAAGCTTGCTACTCCTTGATAATTAATCGCCCTTACCTCAACAGGATCTAGTTGAGTTTGAGCAGATTGCTGAATGTTAAAGGTTATTTTTTTCGTATTAATCAAATAGCCCATTGGTGCCTTTGACTCTTCAAAATAATACTTGCCAGGTGCCAAAGCCTTAACTAAAAGATTTCCTTGCGAATTCGTTACTAATCCGCCGGCAATCAGTTCCCCACTGTCTTTATAAAGAGTGAACTCCGCACCTTCTAAAGGCGTCTCTCGATCGTCTGTCTTCCTTAGTTCAACGCTTCCCTGATAGTTGATCAGTTCCCCTGCTTGTTCCACTATCGGGGTACCCTCATACCCACTTTGAATGGTAAAGGACTGCGGCGTCTCGTTTAACATAAAACCTGGAGACTTAGTTTCCACAAAGGCGTATTCCCCAGCCACTAAGCCAGTCACTTCAACAACTCCATTAGCATTGGAGCTTAACGACTCGGCAATTGTCTTGCCTTGCTGATCAATCACTTTGAAGACAGCACCCGCTATAGGATTCCCTAATGCATCCTTCTTGATTAATTGAGCCTTACTTTGATAGTTAGTCAAAGTTCCAGCAGTAACTTCTACAGGCTCGCCAAGACTAGCATCAGCAATTGTGAAAGCCACTTGTTGTCGGTTGATAACATAACCCTTAGGTGCTTTTAACTCTTCAAAGAAATAATCCCCAGGAGCTAAGTTCTGAATCAAAACTTCCCCATCCTGATTCGCAACAATCCCGGTCTTAACTAATTCCCCATTTGCTTTGACTACTTTAAATTCTGCTTTCCCCAATCGTTCGCCAGCTTCGTTCAGTTTAATTAAGCGGGCAGTCCCCTGATAATTGATGGCCTGACGCGTTTTAACAACAGCTGGTTCTGTTCGAGCTTCTTTGCTGATGGTAAAATCATATTTATCTGTATTGAGGAGATAGCCAGTAGGTGCCTTCGTTTCTTGGAAATAATAATCGCCACTGGCTAAGCCATTGACAACTAGTTTGCCATTGCTATCGGTTACTAATCCTGATTTTATCCCTGTGCCATCTTTTTTAAACAAACTAAATTCTGCATCTTTCAAGGGTAACTTTAAGACTGATACTTTTTCAAGTTCAACTGATCCTTGATAATTTTCCAAAGCATCCAATGTAATGATCTCTGGTTTGCCTGTCGCCGTTCCTTTAATTTCAACTCTTTTAGGAGTTTGATTCAACAAATAACCAGATGGTGCTTCTATTTCAACAATCGTGTAATGACCTGGTGCCAACTCAATGGTCACAAGACCATCCTTATTGGAAGTGACCACTTTAACCACCTTCAAGTCTCGATCCAACACGTTAAACCTAGCACCTTGTAGTCCTTTTCCTTGGTTATCTGTTTTCCTAAATTCAACGATTCCTTGATAATTAATGTAATTGCCCAACGAAATCTTAGCGGTTTCCTGACTTGTAATAGTAAAATCAACCGTCTCTGTATTTTTGATATATCCAGGAGCAGGACTCACTTCAGTCAGGCGATAAGAACCAGTTAGCAAGCCTTCAATCAGTACTTCCCCTTTAATTGTGCTGGTCACGCTCTGATGCTCAAGAACCTTTTGATAGTGACCTTGGGCATCCTTCATACTGAGGCTAAAGACAGCGCCTGCTAGTGCTTTTCCTTTAGCATCTTGTTTTATCAACGACACTTGATTGAGTTGATTAGTTACGATCAACGCGTGTGCCACATCTGCATTAGCTTTGCTGACAGTAATCACTTTACCATCTCGCAGCTCCGTCGACAGCATGTAGCCATTTTGCTGAGCCACTTCTCTCAACAGATAAGTACCGGTCAACATGTTTTGAACATAAACTAAACCATTTGCGTCTGAAGTAACAGTCCGCATTAATTTCCGAGTTTTACTGTTTAAGATTTCAAAAGTAATTCCCTTTAGGGGGTTGCCGCGGTTATCGGTTTTTTTCAAATAGAAATTAAGTTTTTCACCACTACCTGTTCCCCCACCTTCGGAGGTTTCAACTTGAATCGTACTGGTTTTATCCTGAGTCACCACTTTAACATTATCCCCAGAAATCGAGACATGGTTGCTTACAGCTTTTTCACCTTTTGCCAACATCAAATCTGCTGTGTAGCTGATTCGGTAAGCCTTGGTAATTTTATGATTAAAACTAATGGTCATAATTTCTTCCCCAGTGGCATCATCCCGTGTCACCAGAACTTGATAGTCGCTCCCTTTCGCTAAGACCGTATCGGTCAATGAAAATTCGCCGTTTTCATCACTGACCAGTTCAACGATTTTGAGACTTTCAGGGTTAAGCTGTTGATTGACTGACGGATAATCCTTTACCATAAAATTACTTAAGGTTGACTGACTTGGATTAACTAAAATGTCCCAACTAAGGACATCGGGATTATTCGGGTCTTGTCGTCCCCCCTTGCTAGCAAAGGTTCCTCCATTTTTAATCGAGACACTTCCCGTAATCGTATCTTTTACGACACCGTCTTCTTCTAAGGTAGCCGTATTTTCATAGCTTTCTTCAGCTTCCACGATTTGGTCTGCCAAAGTTGTTTTGAATACCAACTGATACCCAGTATTTTTACTGTTTTCCGGTAAATTTACGATTAAGGTCTTAACTTCTTCATTCTTTTGTACGATAATGTCTATAGGAGTTATTTCTTTCAGATCTTTGATTTCGCCGTCAGAAGATACTGTATAGGAATATAACTTTGCTGAATTTGGGACGTATTGCTGATTTCCTCGGATAGGGTCTACAATGCGTCCATTCTTGATTGTGTCACGATTAAAATTAGTATTAAGAATCCAAGTAATCTCTTTAGAGACTGCATTATATGAGCCATCTTTACTACCGTTAACATAACTTTCTTTTTTAGGGGTGAATTTATCCTCTGATGTATTGGTCTTCTTATCCCCTGTTTTATCAATCCATGTGGCAACAGCTCGGTTAATATAAGGAAGATTTTCGCCAATCAGTTCCTTCTTATCAAAGGCTGTTTGATAGTCAATCGTAAAAGCTTTGGTAGTGGTTTGATAACCCGCTCCTATTAGTTTTACGCTAAATCCCTCTTTTGATTTATTCACTAATTCATAGTCTATGTCTTGTACTAAGGTTCTGCCATCCTTCTCTTTCATCACAAATGTTTCTGGCATAAACGTTAGACCTTTGTTTGTGAAGCTGTCCGTTAATTCCCAATCTTGCATTTGATAATTATTATTGTTAACCGTCATGGCCCAAGATAGAGTTTCCTTATCATAATCAACGCCTGCATAACGTTTAATTAACCCTTGTTTAGTTGTCATTCCACTTGTACCTGATTCGATGCCACCTACAGTCTGAATCTTGTTACTGACTGTTTGCTGAGTGTCATCAATCACCAAGCCATCTTTAATCTTCGTCGTATAGGTCATATTAATAGCATTTTTTACCTCTTTTAAGAAATTAACACGGAAGCCATTGCCAACTGGAACTAAGATATAATCTTCCCCTACTATTAATTTAGCCCCTGTTTTATATGTGCCGTCTGGCTGAGCCACCATTTGATGTAGCAGGACTGACGAATCCACTAAAATTAAATTATCAGAGAAGTTGTCTGCTAAAAAAGCATCACTGGCTTTGATTGTCTTTTCGCCGTAATTGTATTTAACCGTCCAATCAAAACTTAGGTCTGCTGGACGATAAATCGGTTTGTCTTTCTCCAGCACTTTTCCGTATTGACCAGTAACTGTCGCTTCGGCTTTAAGTTCACTACCATCACTAGCCGTTGAGGTAACGTGATTGACCAACTTTAAAGGGCCACCTTTATCCGGTTTAACCTCTTCATTGATACTTGTTTCATAAGTAATACGATAGGCTTTCCGACTCGTTCCTTTGAAAATCACGTCGGTACCTACTACCTCATAATCCGTAGCTGGAATTTCAGCTAGATTTTCATTTGTCACCTCGCCTTCAAAATTCACTGCAATTTCATACACTTTAATTTCTGTCACGGTTAAACCGGCAGGTAGCTCTTCTTTGACCTTTAAAGCTGTTCGCTCTGCTTTGGTTTTATTGACAAAAACATCCCAGGTTACTTTTGTCGGATTTAAGGCTTTATCCAACTTCCCTCGTTTATCAATGGATTCTTCAGCCTCAGTATAAATCGGCACTTTGATCTGTAGGTCTTTATCTTTTATGGGAAAGACAATCTCCAAATCTTCTGGTGTCGTAATAACTTTTTCATTAAATCTAGTTGTAAACCAGAAATCACCTGAAATATTTTCCAGATTCTCTGCTGCTTCTGTAAACGTAAACACAACTTTTCCATCTGTCGTCACAGTATAGGTGGCAACCACCTCACCGTCAGCGTTGGTTAACTCTTTATCAATGGCTGCCGCTGTCACCTTTAATTCCGGTGGTAACTGGAATGTATAGGTGTCTCCTTTTTTTAGAGCTTGTTGTTGCTCATCCGTTAATGACCAGTGATATTTAACGTTTATTTGAGAGGTTAGCGTTGGTTTCAGGGGATCAGGGGTAACCACTAACTCCACGCTATCGAAAATATTGCCAATAATTTGATTGCTTGATTGAATTCTCTCACTCTTTTTAACTGGTACTTCCTTTTCCTGACTGCTGGTAGAACTTTCAGTGCTAGAACTTATTTCAAGAGTTGACTCACTGGACTCCTTTATTTCTCCTTGAAACAATGGAAACTCAATTGATGTTTCCCCTAGCTGACTAGTAATAATTAACTGATCCCTTAGTTCCTCTTCGCCGTGGTAGCTAACTGGAACCCTTAATTCAAACTGTTGGCTGCCGACCACATCCGGTAACAACTTAATTTGCAGCTGTTGTCCCTTCACGATGACTTCGCCAATCTCCTGACTATCACTGTTGATCAAAGGACTTGTCGTTCCATTTATGTGAATATTAGAACTAACAGACAAGTCGATTATTTCAGACTCTTTTACATTTTTTTCCAAGTTCCCATTTAAGCTTAGCCAATAAGTTTGGTCCTTCTTTAATGGTCGTTCTTGATTAACTTCCCGTTGATTGTCATCAACTAACACCCCCTTGAGTTGGCTTAGTTCCAGTGAAGCAACAGGACCATCATTAATGGATTCCGCTACTGCAACAACTGGCACTAAGACACTTTGCAACAGTAGCACAATTAGTGCAATAATTGGTATGGTCTTTTTCATATTCTCTCCGTCCTCTCCTATGCAATGATTAAAATACAGAATTCGTTACCTTATACAGCTCATAATCGCAAGCATTAACGAACACCTAAAAAGTCAGCCTATTTAGTATATGGTTAGAAATAGAGATATTCATTTCAAAAACTTCACATCAATATCACATTTTTGAATCTCGTTACTTTTTGTTAGTTTCTCTAAAAATGATTTAGCCCTACACTCATGGCCCGTAAGGCTTGAAGTTAATTATCTGACAATTAAAACCGTTCTCATAAAATGAGTCAGCCTAGGTCAAAAAAATTGACAAGTTTTCTTTTTTAAGTATAATTTAATCTTCAAATCGTTCACTTTGGCTAAATAAACAAGTTAGCAAAATAGTGAACAAAGATCGATTGTTGTTTAATCCCCCCTTGCCCTTAGTTACATACACCAATTAAGAATATTTATACAATAAGAATTCACAAAAAAATAGATCACCTGCTTTTTCGGCAAGTGATCTATTTTACAAAAAACTATTTCTTAACTAATTCGGCTACAACCTCAACGTGAGGCGTTTGTGGGAACATATCCACTGGTTGGACTTGCTTGACTTCATAACCGTGAGCGGCAAATAACTGGCAGTCACGAGCTAAGCTAGCTGGATTACAAGAAACATAAATAATTTTCTTAGGAGCTAGTTCCACCGCTGCGTCAATAAAGCTTTCAGCCAACCCTTTGCGTGGTGGGTCAACAATCAAGACATCTGCTGTCACATCATCGGCTAACCATGCTGGCATAACGTATTCCGCTTTCCCAACTTCAAATTTAACATTTGTAATATCGTTCATCTGAGCATTGATTTTCGCATCAGAGATAGCATCTGGGTTAACTTCCATGCCCAGAACTTTTTCAACTTTATCCGCTAAAGACAACCCGATTGTCCCAATGCCACAATAAGCATCGATTACTGTATCAGTGTCTTTTAAATTGGCAAAGTCAAGGGCCGTTTGATACAATACTTCTGCTTGAACCGTGTTAACTTGATAAAATGATTGGGCTGAAATGCGGTATGTTTTGCCTAATAATTGGTCAGTGATGTAGTTTTGACCAAATAAGGTTTTATTGGTTTTACCTAAAATAACATTTGTAGCATCCGGATTAATATTTTGAACAATTGCCACAACTTCTGGCAAGGCCAAATGAATTTCCTGAACCATTTTTTCGTAGTTAAATAATTTAGGCGTACGTGTCACTAACACAATCATCATTTCGTGAGAGTAATGACCACGACGTACGATAATATGACGTAAATTCCCGGTATTTTCCTCTTCAATATAAGCTTTTACGCCATATTTCTCCAAGACATCACGGACCACGATAATCGCTTCATCAATTTTTTTATCTTGAATATAAAAATCTTCAAGTGGTACTAAGTCATGACTGTTCTTACGGAAAAAACCAGTAGCTAACTCGCCGTTTACTTTACGGACAGGAATTTGTGCTTTATTTCGGTATTCTAACGGATTGTCCATGCCTTTAATCGGGTGAATCTTCACATCAGGCATTTTAGCAATTCGTTGGAAAACATTTTTCACTTGTTGCTCTTTAAAGGCAAGTTGCGCTTCATAGGTCATGTGATTTAATGGCGCAATGCCAGTTCTAATCAACGTTTCGTTAACATCTTCTACACGATCAGGACTCTTTTTCGTTAAGGTGACAACTTTAGCAAACCCAAATTTCTTGCCAGCTTTTAACACTAGCACTTCTGCTTCTTCGCCAGGTAAGGTATTCTCAATAAACAGCGGATAGCCATCAACTTTAGCAACCCCAAGACCTTCATGGGACAAGTCAATAATTTCCACTTTAAGTGTTTGATTCTTTTCTACAGGTAAGTTTTTCATTTATTTACTCTTTTCTTTTTTTATCTATATACATCACGTAAAATAATCACTGCCTATCATGCCTCTGGATCTGGCAGATACTTCTCAGTAAAAACACGATATCTTAAGCTTTTTAAGCCGAAACTCTCACGATAAGTGATTATTTAATAGAAACTATACATTCTCTATTCTAAGGGCTAACGGCGTAAAATACAATCTTTATCGCCTATTTCTAATTAAAACAAGCAATCAGTTCTGATTGACCTGATTGCTTGTTGGAAGATAGACACTTAAGATTTAAGGTTTAAGACAATTGCCTTAGGACACTTTTCCATCACCATCGATATCTTCGTCTGTTAAATGCTCAACTTCTTTAATAAAGGCATCTGAGACTTCTAGCATATCGTGATTATCTCCTGTAACGGCCTCTTCTGGAATTTTATCCAAGTTAGCGTACATTTCGATATGTTGGTGTAAATTAGTAAAGTGCATCGGCGCATCTCCACCGTATTCCCCATCTAAGTTAATCATCATACGGACACCTTCATCAAGGGTTTCCGCGTATAAACTAGATGTTTTAGCGTAAATAACGCGAGGATCATTAACATGCTTGCCACCGTTGATCATTAAAGCCACAAGATGCATAATTTCCACAATATTTGCGGTCTTAACGACAATTAGGGAAAACTTGCCATCATCCAATTGAGCGTTAGGTGCGATTTGTTCAAAGCCTCCAACAGAATTCGTTAAGCCTAAGAAAAACATGGATGCTTTGCCGATGTACTCGCCACCGTCGTATACAAGTCGCATATTTATGGGCTTAACACGAGGCAACATCTCTGCCCCTTTAACTAAGTAAGCCAAGTAACCAAAAACACTTTTCAGTTGCGATGGGACTTCATAGGTCAGTTCAGTTAAGTTTCCACCAGCACCGATATTCATAAAGTAGGTATCATCTGCTTTACCAATATCCATGCGAATGGTTTGTTTTTTTGCAATCACACGAGCGGCCTCGACAATATTATCACGAGGTACTTTTAAGGCTCGAGCATAATCGTTGGTTGTTCCTCCTGGAAGAATGGCCATTTTAGGTCGTTTTTCAAGAGGAGCAATTCCATTAATGACTTGATTAATCGTGCCATCACCACCTGCTGCGACAATCAGATCAAAACCTGCTAAGGCAGCACGTTCAGCTTCTTTTTGTGCAGAATTTGGTTGGGCTGTTGTGGCAAAGGCACTCGCTTCATAACCAGCCCCTTCCAAAATGTCCAAGACATCAGGTAAACTTTTTTTGATTGTTTCTTTGCCTGATGTGGGATTATAAATCACTCTAGCTTTCACGGAAATGTACTCCTTCTTCTTTAATGGTAAATAGGTCAGCTCAACAAACTATTTGCTGTCTATTTTTTGGCCAACTCTTCTTGCAGAAGTTTATTAACCACACCTGGGTTAGCTTTACCTTTAGTGGCTTTCATAATTTGTCCAACTAAGAACCCAACGGCACGGTCTTTGCCGTTTTTAAAGTCGTCAATTGATTGTTGGTTATTATCCAGAATATCATTGATGATTGGCAATAATTGCGCTGGATCAGATAATTGCACTAAGCCTTTTTTCTCAACGACTTCTTTCGCTTCGCCACCATTTTCAATTAATTCTTTAAAGACTTTTTTAGCAATTTTAGAGCTGATTGTGCCATCAGCGATTAAATTAATCATGCCTGCTAGATTACTTGGTGTCAATTTAGTATCATGTAATTCCACATGCTCACTGTTTAAATAAGCCGATACTTCACCCATTAACCAGTTAGAAGCTTGTTTAGCATCTGCCCCGTTGTCTAATGTGGCTTCAAAGAAATCAGACATTTCTTTTGACAAAGTCAGCACCATCGCATCGTACTCAGGTAATTCCAACTCTTTGACATAACGCATACGGCGAGCTGCTGGCATCTCAGGTAAACTAGCACGAACTTCTTCAATCCACTCATCACTGATCTCAAAAACTGGTAAATCTGGCTCAGGGAAATAACGATAATCACTGGCCCCTTCTTTGACACGCATTAAGAGTGTGTCACCAGTGGCATCATCATAACGGCGTGTTTCTTGCTCGATTTTGCCTCCTGATAACAAGACTTTTGCTTGACGTTTTTCTTCAAAAGCCAAACCTTTACGGACGAAGTTTAAGGAGTTCAAGTTTTTGATCTCTGCCTTAGTTCCAAACTCTTCTTGGCCATAAGGGCGCAATGAAATATTCGCATCACAACGCATGGACCCTTCTTCCATCTTCACATCACTGACACCTGTAAACTGAATCACGGAGCGAACGGCTTCCAAATAGGCGTAAGCTTCTTCTGGCGAACGCATATCTGCTTCAGAAACAATCTCAATTAATGGTGTGCCTTGACGATTTAAATCCACATATGAGAATCCTTCAGAACCGTGAATATTCTTGCCGGCATCTTCTTCTAAATGAACCCGTTCAATGCGGATTTTTTTCTTTTTGCCAGCCACTTCAATTTCAATCCAGCCATCATGGCCGATTGGGTGAGTGTCTTGAGAAATTTGATAAGCTTTCGGATTATCTGGGTAAAAATAGTTTTTACGGTCAAAATGTGTTTCTTGAGTAATACCGCAGTTTAAGGCGAGAGCCGCTTTAATCGCAAATTCAATTGCTCGCTCGTTGGCTACAGGTAAAACACCTGGATAGCTCCAATCAACTACGTTTGTATTCGTATTTTGCTCAGCACCAAAATGAGCCGGTGCTGAAGAAAAGATTTTAGACTCTGTTTTTAATTCTACGTGGATTTCTAATCCAATGACTGTTTCAAAGTTCATTATGCATGCCCCCCTAAAATAGCTGGTTGTTGCTTATGAAAATCTGTCGCTTGTTCAAAGGCATAAGCAGCTTTGTACATCGTCGCTTCATCAAAGTGTTTCCCAATTAATTGGAGTCCCACTGGCAAACCATCAACTAATCCGCATGGAACTGACATACCAGGTAAACCTGCTAGGTTAACTGGAATCGTCAAGACATCAGCCGTGTACATGGTAATTGGGTCTTCAATATTTTCACCTAATCCATAAGCAACAGTCGGTGTTGCTGGACCAATGATTAGATCATAGTCTTTAAAGACCCCGTCAAAATCACGACAAATTAAGGTTCTAACTTGTCCTGCTTTTCTGAAGTAGGCATCGTAATAACCAGCACTTAATGAGAATGTGCCTAACATTATGCGACGTTTGACTTCTAAGCCAAAACCTTCAGAACGGGAATTGATGTAAACATCTTCCAAATCTTTAACATTTTCAGAACGATACCCATAACGAATGCCATCAAAACGTTGCAAGTTGGAAGACGCTTCGGAAGATGCGATAATGTAATAAACTTCCACTCCATATTTAGAGTGAGGCAAACTCACTTCCTCAACGGTAGCGCCTAATTCTTTAAAGGTAGCGACCGCTTTTTCAACGGCTTCACGAATTTCTGGTGCAACGCCTTCGGTCATAAATTCTTTTGGTACAGCAATTTTCATGCCTTTAATGTCCCCAGTTAAGCCTGCTGTGAAATCAGGAACCTCAATTTTAGCACTACTGCTGTCCCGTTTATCCCAACCGCTAATCCCGTTTAAGATCAAGGCATTATCTTTCACATTTCGAGTCAGGGGACCAATTTGATCCAGACTTGAGGCAAAAGCAATTAACCCAAACCTTGAGACACGGCCATAAGTCGGTTTCATACCAACAATGCCATTAAAGGCTGCCGGTTGACGAATACTACCACCGGTATCACTACCAAGAGAAGCGCCAATTTGACCAGCCGCAACAGCTGCTGCTGAACCACCCGATGAACCACCAGGCACCTTCGTTTGATCCCAAGCATTTTTGGTTTTCTTGAAATATGAGGTTTCCGTACTACCGCCCATGGCAAATTCATCCATGTTTAATTTACCAACAGGGACCATACCAGCTGAGTGTAATTGCTCCATGACTGTTGCATCATAGATTGGCTCAAAGTTATGTAACATTTTACTGCCGGCAGTTGTCAGCAGATCTTTTGTCACGATATTGTCTTTAATCCCGATTGGCAATCCGGCCAAAGGTTTTGAACCATCGATACCTGCATCATCTAATTCAGTGGCTAAAGCTAAAGCTCGCTCTTCATTTAAGGTAATAAAGGCATCGACTTGTGGTTCAGTCTCTTTAATTCGTTTAAAGGTTGCTTCCGTTACTTCTTTTGCGGTTACTTCTTTTGACACTAATAAATCGTGCAACTCCGTTAAATCTTTATTATATAATTCTGTCATTACGCGCCAGCCTCCCCGTTCTCAATGATTACTGGCACTTTGATATAGCCATTTTCTTTTTCAGGTACATTTCTCATTAGTAAGTCGCGATTCGTGCCTGGAACAGCCACGTCTTCACGCATTACACTCTTATTATAAATAACATTAGTGGTAACAGGAACGCCTTCTGTATTGACCTCTCCTAATGTTTCCACCATATCAATGATTTTACCTAATTGTTCAGTAAAACCGTGAAGCTCTTCTTCTGGAAAAGCCAATTTAGATAGTTTTGCTACGTGTTTGATTTGTTCTTCACTAATTGCCATACTTAGCCTTCTTTCCATTCATTTTCATGAAACCATTTTACCACAAGTTTCAGTAATATGCTGAAACTCTTGTCATTTAATTGCTAGATAAATCAGGACCAGAAAATAACCTGCCATGAAAAACTTCATCTCCATGGCCACCGCTATTCTCAACAGGTCCCGTTAGAAAGTAACTTTTCCCTCTTCTTATGCAATCAGCTATAAAATAACACTACTTGATTAGTTATCGGATGTCCTTCGATTTAGTTAAAGACATGACCAACGGATTTATCGGAACCAACTTGTTTCTCAACAAATCCCTGTGGCCCTTCCAAGGTGTTGATTTGTACTTCAATATTAGCATTAATATTAAAAATAGTGTCGACTGTGGTCGAAATAAATTGAGTAAAGTTCAGTATTTCCGTTTCACTAAAGTACTTTGTTTCAATTATAATCGTCATTTTTTGTAACTCATTGTTCCGATAAGCTGCTACACCTGAAATACCACTTGAGTTAGGGAAAAAACTTTGAACACTATTTTTAAAATCGGTGAATTTATTGGACAAGCCATCGTTAGTGGCGTTGTTTTGCGCCCCTTCTTTGGCAGGTAAAACAATATAAGCTTCATTCACATCTTCCCAGCCGCTTAGGTCATTACCGCTTTTACTGGTAGCCTTGGCAAAATAACTACCTCCGCCAATGTCATCTCGAGTGGCCTGCTTAAACAAGCCGATGGTCACAGGGGTATTCTCCAACCCTTTAATCGTCCGAACTTTCTCCAATACTTTGCTGGCGATTCGTTGCCCTTCCGAGTTAACTGTTGCGTCGTCGATTTCTACAGGGGGGTTAGTGCTGTAGTCCACTGAATTTAAGACAATACCTAAACTTACCCCACCTAATTGCTCGTTTTCTTTACTTAAATAATTTTGTTCCACTACTTGTTCAAAGATAATCGGCCCGCCACCCTCAGCTGGATTTAAGCCTAAAGGCGCCTCATCACTTTGACGACTAATCAACTGAATAATGACCTCACGACTGATGTATTGCCCTTCTTGAAACAAGTATTTATCCACTGGATACGCCCCTTTGGACATCTCCATTAAGCCTTTTTCAACATTCGCTAAATTATAGTTACTGTTCAAGGTACTTTTGGAAACCCCTCGTGCCTTGCCGGTCTTGTATTTTCCATCAACCAATAAAGCTTGATAAGAAGAGTCATTTAGCTGTCCTGTTGTAGCTGTTTTATCGCCACTTGCTTGATTGGGCGAAATATTTGAGGTACCCTTTTCCAATTTGCCGCAGCTTGCTAAAAGCAAGGCTGCACCAACTAAACCAATGACTATTTTTTTACGCATCATGCGTCGTGCTCCCTTCAATTGCGGCGACCATCTCGGCTTCATTCCAAACATCAATGCCTAGTTCCTGAGCCTTCGTTAACTTACTGCCTGCTTCCTCACCGGCTACGACAATGTCAGTCTTTTTAGATACACTGCCGGTTACTTTGCCACCAAGTGCTTCGATTCGAGACTTGGCTTCATTGCGATTAAAGTGAGTTAAACTTCCTGTTAATACCACCGTTTTATCTTTAAAAGGTGAATTGACTTCTGCAAGATCATCTGCCGTCACCCCTAAGTAAGTTAAATTAACCCCAGCTTGACGTAATTCATCAACTAGCTGATGAACTTCTTCTTTTTCAAAGTAAGTCACTAAGCTATCTGCAATGATGTCACCTAATGAATCAATTTGCGTGACTTCCTCAACAGTCGCATTCATTACGCCTTCGATAGTTTTGAAATTCTCCGCTAAAATCTGGCCTGCTTTTGCGCCTACGTGACGAATCCCTAAACCAAATAATAATTTTTCCAAGGAATTTTCTTTACTATTAGCAATTGCCGTCAGTAAATTTTCAGCTGATTTTTCTTTGATTTTATCCAATGTCAGCAATTGTTCGGCTGTTAAGGAGTATAAGTCCGCCACATCTGTCACTAATTCTTTGTCATACATCTGCTCAATCACCCGTGGCCCGAGTCCATCAATGTTCATGGCATTCCGCGAGACAAAATGGCTTAAGCCTTCTTTAATCTGCGCTGGACACATGGGGTTGATACAACGCAAAGCAACTTCTTCATCCAAATGAACTAACTCACTGTCACAAATTGGACAAGTCGTCGGGGCTTCATATGGTAAACTACTTTCTAGACGTTTATCTAGGACAACTCTCGTCACTTCTGGAATAATGTCCCCTGCTTTGTGAATCATCACATGGTCACCGATCCGAATATCTCGTTCTCGAATCAAATCCATGTTATGCAAGCTAGCCCGTGCCACCGTAGTTCCTGCTAAACGAACGGGATTCATAATGGCCGTTGGTGTTACCACCCCTGTTCGGCCAATCGTCCATTCAATCTCATTAACAACCGTCTCAGCTTCTTCGGCAGGAAATTTGTAAGCAATCGCCCAGCGAGGTGCTTTCACGGTATAGCCGATTTCTTGTTGGGCTTCAAGTGAGTTTACCTTAACGACTATGCCATCAATCTCATAATCCAAGTGAGGCCGTTTTTCTTGAAACTCCTGAACAAACGCCCAAACTTCATCGATGGTCTGACAAATCCGACGCTCATGATTAGTGGTAAGCCCTAAACGATCCAACTCATCTAAAGCAGCACTTTGAGTTGCGACAGGCAGAGTACCTAAGTCCGCCACTGAATATAAGAAAGTACTTAAGTTACGTTCCGCCACTACTTTTGTATCCAACTGACGTAAACTACCGGCAGCAGCATTTCGTGGGTTAGCAAAAACTTCATGACCGTTTTCCTCACGAACTTTGTTTAATTCCGCAAAGGAGGTTTTAGGCATGTAGCACTCGCCGCGGACTTCAATCGTCATGGGTTTGGCCAACCGGCGAGGTATCGATTTCACCGTATTCAGATTAGCAGTAATTTCTTCTCCAATGCGCCCGTCGCCCCGTGTGGCACCTTGAACAAAACGACCATTTTCATATTTTAAGGAGACGGCCAAGCCATCAATTTTCAGTTCACACATATAGTCAATCGGGATTTCCGTCAGTTTGCGAACCCGTTTATCAAAGGCTTCTAAGTCTTCTTTATTAAAGGCATTCCCTAAACTTAACATTGGGCTGTCATGGGTCACTTTTGTAAAACCAGTTGATATCGTCCCACCAACCCGTTGCGTAATGGATTCAGGGTTGATGAACTCAGGATATTCAGCCTCTAAAGCAACCAATTCAGCATACGCTTTGTCGAAGATATGATCTTCTACTAGGGGCTGGTCCGCATCGTTGTATGCCGTGTTCCATTTATCTAAGTCATTCCGTAATTTTTCTATTCTTAAAACCGCATCTTCTTGCTTCACGGTATTTCCTCCTTATGGAAAAGCTTTATAAATCGGTTAGTATGAGCAACAATCCTTGCAATACTCGGATTGGCTATCTCTTCGTCACATCGCTGATTTAGAAAGCTAGACATTAACCTTGTCACTTCCAGCAAATGCTGGTTACAACTGCCTTGAATGAGCCTATCCTCAAGCTCATCCACAGTGTGGTGCTACTTTTATTTTTGAATTTTTTCGATTGGGGCAAAGGCAGCTAGTAAACGTTTGATGCCTTGAGCTGGAAAAGCAATATCCAGTTCCACATCTTTGGCATTTCCACCCACTTTAACAACGGTGCCGACGCCCCATTTTTTATGTTGGACTTTGTCACCTGGCTGCCAAGCTTCTTGATCGCCGCCAGTTTCGACTTTGCTGGAAACCTTGGTTTGTTGTGGTTGCGTATAAATAGCTTTACGGGAAGCCGAACCAGTCATGGTTGATTGGCGGTTTTGAATCGACTTAGCCCCACCGTCCCCTTCTAACAAGTCTTGATTAATCTCATCAATAAAACGTGAGGGACGATTATACTGCGTTCGACCATAAAGCGTTCGTGAAAACGCATTGGAAATGATCAGTTTTTTCTCCGCTCGAGTAATGCCAACGTAAGCCAAGCGACGTTCTTCTTCTAGCTCTGACTCTTCCATTAACGCCCTCGACAAAGGAAAAATCCCTTCTTCCATTCCCAATAGGAATACAACGGGAAATTCCAACCCTTTAGCCGCATGGAGGGTCATTAAGGTGACTTGAGAGGTTTCTTCTTCCAAGGAATCGATATCCGCAACTAAGGCCAAATCATTTAAGAAAATCGTCAATTTATCTGCCGGATTCTCCAATTCTTCATCTGAAGCAGCTTGTTGTTTATCAAATTCCTGGGTAACAGAAATTAATTCTTCCAAGTTTTCTAATCTGTTTTGTGATTCCAACGTATTTTGGCGCTTTAAATCATCCTCATAGCCACTGCGCTTCAATGTTTCCTGTACTAATTCGGTAATCGATAAATAAGGCACCATCTTCTGTAAATCTTGAATCATCATTCCGAAGGCCGCTAGTTCTTTGCCAGCTTTTCCGGAAATATTAGCTAAATCAACATTGATTGAGGCTTCCAACAAGGACCATTCATGAATGGAGGCAAACTCACGGAGCTTCTCCACAGAGGTATTTCCAATGCCACGTTTTGGTTCATTCACGACTCGAGCATAACTTAACGAATCCATGGGATTGGCAATCACATTTAAATAGGCCAAAATATCTTTAATCTCTTTGCGATCGTAAAACTTGTGCCCCCCCACCATCTTATAGGGAATATTGGATTTAAGTAACATTTCCTCCATTACCCGTGACAAGGCATTGGTCCGGTAAAGAACGGCAAAGTCACCGTATTTTCGACCGTTTTCAGCAATCTCTTTTTGAATGGTTGAGACGATATACTGGGTTTCCCCTCGCTCGGTTTCTCCTCGATAATAGGTGATTTTTTCCCCATCGTGGTTATCCGTCCAGAGCTTTTTATCGCGACGCTGGCTATTATTCTCAATCACGTGATTTGCGGCAGCTAAAATATTGGATGTGGACCGATAATTTTGCTCCAACAAGACTACTTTAGCGTTCTTGTAATCTTTCTCAAAATCCAAAATATTTTGCATATCGGCACCACGCCAGCCATAAATACTTTGATCTGCATCGCCGACGACGCAAAGATTTTTAAATCGTGCTGCCAACATATTAACCAGGGTGTATTGCGCATGGTTAGTATCTTGATACTCATCCACATGGATGTAGTGGAATTTATTTTGGTAATACTCCAAGGTGTCTGGATGCTCGTTGAATAAACGAATGGTCAACATAATTAAATCGTCAAAATCCATACATTGATTATTGCGCAATTCCTTCTGGTAAGCAGCATAACATTTAGCCACAATTGCCTCAAAAAAGCCATTATTTAATTCGGCATATTTTTCAGGTGTCTGTAATTCATTTTTAGCATTGCTAATCATCCCAATAATACTACGGGGATCATACTTCTTTGGATCAATATTTTGTTCTTTGACAATTCGCTTCATCAATGTCAGCTGTTCCCCACCATCAATGATGGTAAAGTTGCGATTATAACCGATATGATCGACATCGCGACGTAACATCCGTACACACATCGAGTGAAATGTTGAGACCCATACGTCTTCTCCACCACTAACAAGCAAACTATTGACACGCTCCTTCATTTCTTTAGCGGCTTTATTGGTAAACGTTATGGCTAAAATGTTCCAAGGATTTACATTTTTTTCTGTTATTAAATAAGCAATTCGGTGGGTTAGCACACGGGTTTTGCCACTGCCTGCACCGGCCATAATTAGCAATGGACCTTCTGTTTGGAGAACGGCCTCTTTTTGCTTTGGATTCATTCCACCTATTAAGGAATCTTTAGTTGACATCAATAACGTCCTCTCTAGTTGTTCTGTATCAAAAAATGCTGACTAAATCACTGCCAACCCCATTTTTCAATCTCTTCCATTATAGCAAATTTCGTGGCAAACTTCTCCTAAAAAAGTATTAAAGTAACAAAAGCTTTTAGCTCTTGGTTTTTTTAGAGACAAATTCTAATAATCCCAACTTAATTCTTTTTAAAAAGCAAAAAAAGTACCCTATCATCAGATAAGATACTTTTTCGATAATTGGATTAAAATAAACGTTTAAAGCTTTGTGACATCAGCAGCTTGAGGGCCTCTTTCACCTTCAACAACTGAGAACTCAACTTCTTGACCTTCTTCTAACGATTTGAAGCCATCGCCCTGAATAGCAGAAAAATGGACAAATACATCGTCATGTCCTTCAACTTCGATAAATCCAAAACCTTTTTCATTGTTAAACCATTTCACTTTACCTTGTTCCATTACATAGAGCCTCCATTAACTTTACTTTGTAACTAAACATCCTTACAGCGATTGTTCAAAAAACTAATTAAGGGTACTTTTTTGGAACAATTCGTAAAAATCTTTTCATTACACCTAACATTATACTTCACTATAGTTAGAACTTCAATGCCTATTTAAACGTTTTCTTCATACATCTGTATCCAAAGTCTCTCCTTTGTGAAAATTAAACTGACTGTTATTTGGTGTTCTAAACAAAAAAACACCAAAGACTGTATCATCTTTGGCGTTACTAGCTAATTAATCAGCTTTTTTGTTTTTCTTAGCTGCTTTTTCACGTTCGCTCTTATTCAAAATTTGTTTTCTCAAGCGAATGCTTTCTGGTGTTACTTCACAATATTCATCGTCATTCAAGAATTCTAATGATTCTTCAAGTGACATTACTTTTGGTTTTTTAATGACGTTGGTTTGATCTTTATTAGCTGAACGAACGTTAGTTTGTTGTTTAGCTTTGGTTACATTAACACCTAAGTCATTTTCACGACTGTTAGCTCCAACAACCATGCCTTCATAGACTTCAGTACCAGGCTCAACAAAGACTGTTCCACGTTCTTCCACACTCATAATACTGTAAGTAGTAGCTTTACCTGTGTCAACGGAAACAAGAGCGCCGTTACGACGGCCACCGATTGCGCCTTGGATCATCGGTAAATATTGATCGAAGGTGTGATGCATAATTCCATAACCACGAGTCATTGACATAAATTCAGTTGTATAACCGATTAAGCCACGAGCAGGTGCTAGGAAAATCAAACGGATTTGCCCATTACCCGTATGGATCATGTCTTGCATTTCGCCCTTACGTTGGCTCAAGGATTCGATGATACCACCCATGTACTCTTCTGGAGTGTCGATTTGAACACGCTCAAAAGGTTCACATTTACGGCCGTCAAATTCTTTTACGATAACTTTAGGACGCGATACTTGTAATTCAAAGCCTTCACGACGCATATTTTCAATTAGAATAGACAAATGAAGTTCGCCACGACCTGAAACAATCCAAGCATCTGGCGAGTCAGTTGGGTCTACTTTTAAAGACACATCTGTTTGCAGTTGATTTAATAAACGTTCTTCGATTTTACGAGATGTTACAAATTTACCTTCGCGACCAGCAAATGGTGAATTGTTAACTAAGAAGGTCATTTGTAAAGTTGGTTCATCGATATGCAAGATTGGCAAAGCATCTTGATGATCTGTTGGCGTGACGGTTTCTCCAACGAAGATGTCTTCCATCCCAGAAACGGCAATCAAATCGCCAGCTTTAGCTTCAGTGATTTCTACACGGTTTAAACCAAAGAAACCAAATAATTTTGTGACGCGGAAGTTCTTTGCAGAACCATCTAATTTCATCAATGACACTTGGTCACCAACTTTAATTTTCCCACGGAACACCCGACCAATTCCAATACGACCAACATAATCGTTGTAGTCTAATAAAGACACTTGGAATTGTAACGGCTCATCGCTATTATCAACAGGAGCAGGGATATGCTCAATAATTGTATCAAAGACAGGGTTCATTGATTCTTCTTGCTCTGCTGGATCTTCAGACAAGCTAGAAGTACCATTGATACCTGATGTGTAAATAACTGGGAATTCCAATTGATCGTCGTCAGCACCTAGTTCGATAAATAGTTCTAAAACCTCATCAATGACTTCAGCTGGACGAGCAGATGGTTTATCAATTTTATTCACTAAAACGATTGGAATTAGTTTTTGCTCCAGAGCTTTTTTCAATACAAAACGAGTTTGAGGCATAGTGCCTTCGTACGCATCCACTACTAATAACACACCATCAACCATTTTCATGATACGCTCAACTTCACCACCGAAGTCCGCATGTCCTGGTGTATCTAAAATGTTAATCTTAGTTCCTTTGTAACTAACAGCAGTATTTTTCGCTAAAATCGTAATACCACGTTCTTTTTCGATATCATTTGAATCCATTGCCCGCTCTTCCAAGCTAACATGACCATCTAATGTATCGGATTGTTTTAATAATTCATCTACCATTGTTGTTTTCCCATGATCGACATGGGCAATAATGGCGACGTTACGAATATCTTCTCTAAATTTCACTTTTTTATTCTCCTCACTATATGTAAAGCATTAAATCTTACTAGATAAGTTTTAAAACCTACATTGTCCTATTATTAATAGGAGTAGCTCAAAAAACTTAACTAAAACGACCATCTCAAATTAACTCGACTTTTCATTATAGCAAAAAACTCTCATGAAAAACAATAAAAAGTTTTCAGAAAACGAAAAAAGTTACGAGTTGCATCAAAATAGTTGGTAAAAGCTTAGTTTTGGCGGTTTTGAATTTCCTCAAAGGTCGCCGGCGTAGCACCTAATATGGGTACTTTTTGCCTTAAATCCAAGGGTTCACCATTTAATGCAATAATTTTAAGTCCTAATTCTTCGATTAGCACTTTAGCCGGAGCATAATCCCAAGGTTGAAGATTGCTAATATAGGCAGTCTGATTGCCTTTGATTAATTCTTTAAACCCAATGCCTGCACAACCAATCATTCTAACGCCTAATGATTTCATGGCAACAGTCTGGGTTTCATAGGTATTTCTTAAAAACATGTGGGTATTAACACTTATCAAGCCTTTTTCCAAGGTCATATCAGGAACATCCTTAATCTCCTGATCATTTAAAAAGACGCCGATTCCCTTACCACCCCAAAGCAGTTCATCCCGCATGATTTCGTAAATAAAACCAAGCTGTCCAATTCCCTCTTCGTAAACGGCAATCATCGTGCAAAAATTATCTTGTTGTTTGACAAAGTTCAAGGTACCGTCAATTGGATCGATGACCCAAACTCTGCCACCAAAATCAGTCACTTGATCTGCCAAGCCTTCTTCTCCCAAAATTTGATCGTCGGGATAATGTTGGCGAATCTTATTAATGAAAAAAGCTTCAGTCTCTTTATCAACATTGGTAACTAAATCAGATTTATTGGCTTTTTCTTCTACAATTAAGGGCGATTGAAGTTTTTCTTTAATCCGTTCCCCTGCTTCGTAGACCCAACCTTTAATTTCTTCAACCATTTGCTGCTGACTCATCCTCTTAAGCTCCTTTCATTTTGATTACTTTATCAGGCGTTGCTTTTGCGGCTTGAACAGCACGATACAATGAATAACCCGACACGGCTTCGAAATCCCGACCAAGTTTACGTTCCTCACCAATACTCTTCACGACTGATTTAAATTCCTGATAGACTTTCATCAATTGGGCGGCTGGTAATCCTGTTTCATAAACATCTTCCAATGTCTGCCACATAGCCATTACAGCCAGCATTTCTTCTTGAGTCCACTCAATATCTAGTGGGTAATTATAATTATCTTGCATGTTACCACCTTTACGTTCTTCTCTGGTCTTAGTGTATCAAAAAAATCGTCTTACGTATATCAATACAGCATGTTCATTAGAAATTCTTCACCAAAGAGCAGACTGTCTAAAACAGCCTGCTCTGCTATAACTTACTGTGACTCCGTTGGCTCTTCAATCAGCTCTCTAACTTCCTCATCTGGGAAGGTCACAATAAAAGTGGTACCAACGTCTTTTTGACTTTCAACACTAATGGTTCCTTTATGCAGTTTGACAAGTTGATGAACAATCGATAGACCTAACCCTGACTCACCGTACTTGGTATTTTTTCGAGAAGGATCCACTTTATAATACCGTTCCCAAATATTTTGAACCTCTTCTTCTGTCATTCCAATTCCTGTATCACTTATTTTAACTGTGGTTTCCAAATAGCCTCGCTCTACCGACACCGTAATCTCACCGTCTTGAGTAAATTGAATGGCATTTTGAATAATGTTGACCATGATTTGTACGAAACGATCATAATCAGCATAAACTTCGATGTCATCCTCCGTCGTCAAGCTTAGTTGATTGCCGGATGCTTCAGCTTTCCCTTGCAGTTGCTGCACAACCTGTTTCAATGTATCAGTGGCGCTAAACTTTTGAATAACCATACTAATTTGATTGGTTCTAATTTTTTCATAATCCAGGTTTTCATTGACTAAGCGTATTAAACGAGTGGTTTCATTCCGCATCAATTGAATACATTTTTCTTCTTGATCTTTAGGAATTGCATTATAGGCAATGCCTTCAAGTAAGCCGTTAATCGTCGTCAGTGGCGTGCGCATTTCATGAGCAGCGTCTGCCATAAATTGACGTCGTCGATCTTCTTGTCGCTCTATTTCTTCATTGGATTCTTTAAGAGCTTGAGCCATGCGATTAAAGTCAGTGGCAAGTTCATCCAGTTCATCATTACTTTTCACTTCCAAGTTAACATCAAAATTGCCTTCTGCAATTTGGCGTGCAGCTTTTTTCATTCGATTAATCCGGTTGACTTGGAATTGAGCTAGCATGTAGCTAAAAATCAAGGAAAAGATACTCGAAATCAAGAAAGCCTTAAAAAGATTTTCTGTCAAGCCACTCATGCTGTTTTCAATATTACTAGTCGGCTGCAAGACGGCAATAGCCCCATAAAACTGACTTTCATTGGTCGCTTTATTAAAGACAAAAAGAGGTTTCAAGACCATGGCCATGTGCATCTTATTATTGCTAGTAGTAAATTCCACCGATGTTGAAATTCCTTCTCCCTTTTTCACTTTTTTCCAATTTTGCTTAGAAATAAAGTTAACTTCTTGGCCTTGTTTTTCACTTGGGTATTCCACCACTTTATCGGCATTAATATAAAAGAAATTAATATTTTGATTTTTTAACGCTAATTCAGTTAGCAGCAAACTATTATTTAGCATACTCGGATCTTCCTGACTATTTTCCTGAATGGAGTCGGCATAAGCCTGCATCTGATCATAAGTATTAGTCAGAATCGTTCGCTTGGTAAACTGGGTGAAAGAGACTCCCACCACAATCAAAATAGTCAAAATGATTGCCCAAAAGGCAATCATCTGTTGAAAGAGGTATCTCATTTAACATCGACTCCAGAGTCATCGAATTTATAGCCGACACCCCAAACTGTTTGAATCACCTGCGGGCCAACTTTTTCGATTTTTTGACGCAATTTTTTTATGTGGGCATCTACTGTCCGTTCATCACCAAAGTATTGGTAATCCCAGACCATTTCCAACAACTGTTCCCGAGAAAAGACTTGGCGAGGTTTCTTGGCTAAGGTATACAATAAGTCAAATTCTTTCGGTGTTAACCCTTCAATCAATTCCTCGTCTAAATATGCCTCTCGTGTTTTAGTATTCATTTTAAAGTGATCCGTCGCAATATCAAAATCACTGTTTTCACCTTCGCTACTGCCAGTACCATCCACTAATTCTGCTCGACGGTGAAGTGCTTTGATTCTCGCGATTAAGGTTAAGGGACTAAAAGGCTTGGTCACATAATCATCGGCCCCCATCTCCAAGCCAATCACTTGATCGCTTTCTGAATCACGGGCGGTTAACATAATAATTGGGATGGTACTTGAGGTTTTACGAATTTCGCGGCAGACTGCTACTCCATCCATCGTTGGTAAATTCAAATCCAAGGTAATCATATCCCAGGCATCAGGTTCCTCCAAAAAGGCATCCAATCCCTCTTTGCCGTCATATTTAAACGTGGCATCCCACTTCTCATTTAAAAAGAACATCTGCATCATTTCCGATACTGACTCATTATCCTCTATCATTAGTACTTTCATTTTACAATCTCCTCACTTCATGCTTAATTTGTATTATACTATAGAACGTTTATTAAATTACACTCTTCACAACTTTTTCAAAAAGCTTTCAACGATTACCCTAATTTCCACTAAATTATGTCTTTAGTATACTCTATTAGCAAAGGTTTCAACAAACATAAACTGTTAAACTGAAAAACCTAGCACTGAAGTTGTTTTTTTGCTAAGATAAGAGTAGCGTTTTTTTCATTGATGACAAATAGAGCACTTATAAAAGGAGTATTTATACTTATGACAGAAGTAAAAGGTTTAGCGTTTTTTGATTTAGATGGTACGCTCTTAAACGAGCACTCTGATGTGACGATTGAAATCATTGAAGCCATGATTGAGTTACAGGAAAATAATATCATCCCTGTGATTGCCACTGGTCGCACAAACATTGAAGTTCGGGAAATTAGCCAACGAACAGGTATCGATTCACTGATTACGATGAATGGTCAATACGTGTTATTCGAAGGCAAAGAAGTTTACAGCGACTTGATTCCCCAAGACGTCTGCGAAAGAATGTACCACCAAACTCAAGAACTCGGACAAGAAATCGGCTTTTATACACCAGATTTGATCACTGTTTCCAAGCACACACCAATGGTTGACAAAACCTATAATTTCATTCACTCCCCTATTCCAGCTGTTAACAGCCAGTTATATCGCGAGCGTGATTTAAACATGTTATTGGTAATCGGGGAAGAACACGACAACATTTACAAAGAAAACTTCCCTGAACTGACCTTTTTCCGCAATGGACCTCACTCCATTGATGTTATTAGTAAAGGGGGCAATAAAGGGAAAGGTGTTCGCGAACTAGTCAAAGCTCTCGGCCTTGAAGGCGTTCCGACCTATGGCTTTGGTGATGGCCTAAACGATATTGACCTACTTAAAGCCTGTGATCATCGAATTGCTATGGGCAACGCCAAACCTGAATTAAAGGAGATTGCCACGTATATCACCACTAAAAATACTGAAGGTGGTATTTTAAGAGCCTTACGTCAATATAATTTAATCTATTAAGAAAAGAGGATGCCGAACAAAATTTTCGGTGTCCTCTGGCTTTAATTTTCATTAAACTTGTGTTATACTATTTCAGTACAACACCGTACACCCTTATTTTATTAAGGGGGCGTTACGGATTCGACAGGTATAGTCGAGCTTGAATTGCGTTCCGTAGGTTACGTCTACGTAAAAACGTTACAGTTAAATATAACTGCTAAAAACGAAAACACTTTCGCTCTAGCTGCCTAAAAACAGTTGGCGAAGATCCTCCCAGCATCTCCCATGTGCTGGACCTGGGTCTCAAACTAAGTGGGATACGCTAAATGTTTCCGTCTGGAATGTTTAGAAGAGATTATCAGACTAGCGAAGAGCAATGTTTGTTTAATGTCAGAACTCTCAGCGAAACTTAAGCATTAAACTATGAACGTAGATATTGAAGTGGCGATGTGCTTGGACGCGGGTTCGACTCCCGCCGCCTCCATTCGGGCAACCGGATCGAGTAGCATCTTGAAGAAACCCTTGAGAAATCAGGGTTTCTTTTTTTTGGGAGTTGATTATAGATGAACTTTTGGGGTTCGAATGGTAGCCAATAAGTTTGAAAATACGATTTTCTTTTCATTTCATAAAATAAAATAACAATTTAACCAAGTATTTTTTTATCTTTTATGTCCGACAACTACTACGCACCTTGTTTTTTATTCAATCACAATTTTGCCAAACTAACCATTAGCCGTATACAAAAAAAAGAGACGAAACATTTTATAATATCTTGTTTTGACACTTTTTAATAGACTAACACGCACAGCCCCTTCCAAAGCGCCGCAGGCTAACTTATAGGTCTTTATCGACTGGATAATACGGTTAAAATTAAGTTCTTTGGCTACTCAAGTCGAATAGTTATGACCCTTTCGGAAGCTGTAGGTACAATATCGGGGACAACGAAAATGTTGTCCCTTTCTTTCATAGTTTCATTCCTCAATAGCCTAAAGATTTGAGGAGTTCCCGCCCCATTAGTCTGCATTTTTCCCATTCAGCTGAATACTTTAAAGAATCTTCATTCCATAGTTCTTTATATCCATTCATACCTTCTAATTCTCTATCTATATTTAGAAAAAGACCATATTGGTCAGAAGTTATCCAGTTATTTTCGAATAATTCCTTCGCATATTTTAAGGTAATGTCAGAAAAATCAGATGCTATTTCATCTGCAATAGCAAATCCTCTCAATTTTTCAATTTGTTTATCTGCTGACATTGAAAAATCTTGAATGTTCTCAATCAATCTATCATAAATCATTGTCAATTCTTCTACATTATCAGTCATTCTTTCACCACCATTCCATTCATATAAATCCTCTTGGTCCCGTTTTTTGGAGAAGATACCTTATAATATGGTAGCTCACCATGATGGCCACCACCTGGATGATACTGAATATACCTTGAACTCCCACTTACATCTGCCGGTGGATTCATACTAAAACCTCCACCATTTTCAAATGAAACTCCTGCACTTCCCCCTTTTTTTAAGGGCCCCACGGTCCATCCAGCATCTTTCATAACTTCAGCAACATCTTTAGGATGAAAATCATATAGAATGCTAGGTGTATCTATAATTTCATCTATACTTGCTGGATTTTTCCACTTAACGTTTTCAGCCCCATATTTTTCCTTAAAATAGTTGTTCCAATCTTTTCCAGTCATTGGATTTTCAGCACCAGTATTTTTCGGAATGCTAGTACTCGACGCTATCCGATAAGAAGCATACGTAAATCCTAATATTTGTAACGCTTGAGCTAACTCCGATTCTGTTGTCCAAGTATAAACACTTTCAACAACTTGTGAGGTGCCCACAATTCCTTTTATAGCCCCTTTATACTCATCGCCATTTTCGATATTAATTCCGTTTTTAAAGCCTTCCTTCACCATTTTATCCCATTCTTTCAATGAAATAAATTCAAACATATTAGGATCTAGATACTCACCAGCTTTTTTAAGGTATCGATATAATTCTTTATTTTTAATTCCTTTTCCATCTTTCATTAACTGCCAAAATACTTTTGGGTTACCGTCAACATCATAAATAACTTTTGCATAGATATCATAATCTTTTAACTCTTCAACTTTTGCTGGATCAATTCCCTTAGCTTTATTCTCTCGGATAAGCCAAGAATCAGCAATCGCTGTTGCCCATCCCATTTTATCTGATTTTGGCATAGTAAATGTTCCTAAACTAGAATTCCAAGAAACATTAGCAACTCCGGTGCCCGTTTCAACATCTTGTTTCAATCCATCTATCTCTGAAAAAATATCAGGCGACCGACCATTAAAATCTAACAGTTTATCTAGCTTCTCTTGTAGCTTTTGCTTGGCTCGTCCATAAGTAGCCATCAATGAATGAGCGCCAGACATTCGTGACGCGATGGAACCATCTAAGGCACCCTCTTGTTGCTGACGATACAACATGCTCTGTAAACGATCATGAAGATCAGACAACTCTGACATCTGACGGTTCAGCTGATCAATCTTTTCTCTCAGATCTGATTCTTTCAAGTCTCCACTATCCACACTCGCCATATATTCTTCTGGGAATTTCTGACAAGCTTCCATGACCGCCTCTGATAAAAGTATACCACCTTTTGATAATGGCATTAAGACCGCATTAAAAAATTGTTTAGCTGAATCATAAGCTGCTCCCTGCAATTGTGGGCTACCCACAACAAAGTCATTAATCGCTCGTTGCAATTGCTCATAGCCCTGTTTTTGTTGCCGACAGATAGCCGCGACACTAGAAGCCTGACTTTGAGACGATGACACATACATATCGACACTCATAAATTGTTCTCACCTCTTTTAGATAATTTTTCTTTTAACTCAACACTTTATTGACCGTTATTTGAAAACACATAACTTAATAATAGCTAATTTCAAGATGAAAGTACACAAAAAAAGACGATTCCTTATGATTATTAAAAATCATAAAGAATTATCAGATCTTTTTGTGCCTATTTAAATTTCTTGTATTTTTGATAGGTTCCAAATCCCTCATAAAATCACACCATATAGCAAAATAATGTCAACCTTTCAGCTGTAATTTCCCCACATGAATTGCTGCCGTAACCTCCCACAATATCCTGTGACAATAGCCAACCAATTGGCACACCTTGATTATAAAGTAGGTATTCAAACATACTACCTTTCACCCAGTCCGTAATTTTCAAGCCATCCACATACAAAGTAATTATCCTTCCTATGATTTATCATAGCAATCAACCATTCCCTTAAGATTTATAACTCTTGCGTAAGGTGGGGCTCTTCTCCAATCACTTTGACTAACCTTAAAATCCTTCAGTGTTCTATTTAAATAATTCAGAAAAAAATTATTTAATAGCTAAACACTCCTTATCTATCAAACCTATTAATTTATTTTCTGAGCTAATTTCTATCCATGTAGCTAATTTCCCATCAGGATTTTTAACATTAATTTCTTTGGCAACCCTAACCACTTGTCCTAACATGCTTGAAGTATTCCCTAAGTGTTTGGCGCCATAATATGCCCAAGGCTTATCATAAATGCCACCACTAGATTTTAACGTTCCATCATATAACACATCTTTTGTGGACAGTATTATTGTACTAGGTTCCAGACAAGTTTTATCAACCAAACCTATTAATTTACCATCAAGATTAATTTCCATCCATGTAACTAATTTTCCATCAGGACTTTTAACATTAATTTCTTTCGTAACTGTAACTACTTTTCCTGGCATGCTTGAAGTATTCCCTAAGTGTTTGGCACCATAATATGCCCAAGGCTTATCATAAATACCACCAGGTTTTAACGTTCCACCATATAATACATCTTTTGTAGATAGTATTATTGTACTAGGTTCCAGACAAGTTTTATCAACCAAACCTATTAGCTTACCATCAAGGTTAATTTCCATCCATGTAACTAATTTTCCATCAGGACTTTTAACATTAATTTCTT